>CAMWUU010000020.1 GCA_947177515.1 uncultured Lachnospiraceae bacterium | reverse complement strand
TCCCCGCTGCGGTAGGCCATAAGCAATTTTTGCATGTCCCCGATCCTCTCTAAAAGTTCCGCCCCCTTATCCGTATCGGAAATATTCGCGCGGCTCTTAAGTTTTTCCACCACATGGATCGTCGGCGTTTCCCCACTTTTTCCCGAAATAAATGGTCTGTGTTCCGCAAGGCTTAAACTATGGGAATCATAAATCAGCGTGTAACCGGCAATCCCCGTCGTTTTCTGGTACGCCTTCGATATCCCGCCGTCGATCACAAAAAGCTTGCCGTCCGCCTTGACCGGGCTTTCCCCATCCTTGATTTTCACTGGGACATGCCCGTTAATAATATGTCCCTTTTCCTCATCAATAGAAAAATGGCGCAGAATTTTCCTGCAAACCCCGGCATCTTCCGAAAACTTATAATAGTCATTATAATGCTCCCTGCCACACTCCTCATCCCCAATAAAATACTGCTCAAAAAAAGCCAGTTTATCCTTGCCGTAGAGCGGGGAACCCGCACCACACCAAAGATACCACATAAAATCCTGTTCGTAGCCTGCACTCCCATCCTTTGTAAAATATGCCCGGTTCACCATCAGGTTAATCTCATCCAGAAGCGCCTTCCCACATAAATCCTTCCCACCAATCTTTACACTCATCAATTCCCCCGATGAATCCATTGGAATGCAGCCGTGGAAAAGCAGGTTCCCATTACAGATTTTATAAGTTGACCCTTTCGCAAGCAAAAAGCGGATATGTTTGCGCAGCTTCCCACTATGGCCAAAAGAATTTATCAGAATGGTAATCAGTTCCTTTTCCGCATCCGAAAGTTCCGAAGGGTTTTTCGGATCCACCGTAGGAAAATAAGTATCGCGAAGTGGATAGGTCTTCCCCTCCACCACGACGGTACCAGCTAAAAAATCCACACGCCCTAAAAAATCACGTTCCTCCATCCCCCATTCCGGATGCCGGTGAACCAACTGCGCCTCAAGTTTTAACTGGATTACAGCAATCGCCTTGTGGATCTTAGCAGCCAGCCTCGCATCAATCGGATCATAGATATTGTCATCATAAGTCTGCGGATAATACAGGGTACACGCATCCTCCCCGTAAGTTTCGTTTGCAAAAACCGCCAGAGCCCTCAGATTAAGCCCGTACCCATCTTCCAACAGATCAAAATTATTATATTTCACAGAAATCCGGATCACATTTGCCACCAGAGCCGCATTCCCGGCTGCCGCGCCAATCCATGAAATATCGTGGTTCCCCCACTGGATATCCACATCGTGCATTAAGAGAAGCTCCTCCATAATAATATCCGGGCGCGGTCCCCTGTCAAAAATATCACCGATAATATGCAGTTTGTCAATCGCCAGGGAATGAATCAGACGGCACAATGACGTAACAAAACTATCCACAATATCCGTTTCGATAATTGTGTTAATAATCTTCTCAAAATAATAGTCCTTGTTTACATCATCCGTAACATTTAAAAGTTCATCCACAATATAGACAAGGCCTTTGGGAATTTTCTTGCGCACCCGCGAACGCGTGTACTTTGCCGAGATCACCTCACAGACAAGAATCAACCGGTAGATTGTCAAGCGCTTCCACTCGTCGGTAATTCCCCCTTCCTGTCTTAACCGCTTTAATTCCTTTTCCGGATCATAGATCAGGTTCGCGAGTGCCTCGCGCTCCGCGCCTGAAACGGTTTTTCCAAGTGTCAGGTCAATCTTTCGCCGGATAATCCCCGAAGCACTCTTAATCATATATAAAAAAGCCTCATACTCCCCATGCAAGTCGCTGAAAAAATATTCCGTCCCCTTTGGAAGGCTGCGGATTGCCGAAAGATTCACCATCTCTCCCGCCGCACTCTCGATATTGGGATATTCCTTTGCGAGGAGCTTTAAATATTTTTTATCCATAAAATCATCCTTTATCAAAAAACAGTTATTGTCTTCCCCATCCAAGACATTCCACGGATCATATTTCTCCTACATATCTGGAATACCCTGTCTTCGGTGCCGTCTTTACTCCCGGGAATCCTACTTTTATTGATTCTCCCGGTACCGCCACCCCCCTGCTCCTGGTAACGGGGAGTTTCTGCCATGTCTGGAATCCCAAAACTTCCCCATGTTTTAAAACAATTTTATGATAAATCACATAATTTGAGAGCGCAAGCAAAAAATCATCCAGTTCCTGCTCACTTGCCGTACTGTTAAGCACTTCAATCTCATCATACCCAAACTGGCTAAGACCAAATGTGTATCCACAAATTCCCTTTTTCCCATTATAACACCCAAACCAGACCAGATTCCGGATCGGGAATACCCCTGCGCGTGCCATCCCAGCAAAATGTTTATACTGTTCTGTCTGGTAAACTGTACCATTTGCGTAGATCCCAAGTACACCCTTCTGGGAACAGCAAGCCGCCACAGTCTTAACTAACAGCATACCGCTTTCCACCGCGGAAAGCTTCCCGTGCATCACTGTTACGGACAAATGGGCATTGTGCCTCTTGACTGAAAGGGAAGCATTCCTCCAGGTGTGGTTTTTCTTTGCACCGTTATCCACCTCATGCCCCGCCACCGGGGAGGGCACCATCGCCACGGTAACAACGGCACTATGCCAATGCAAAGTGAAGGTTTCCTGATCCGGTATCTTTTTGGCTTTCTCCACCCCTTTTGCTTTTCCCAGCCCTATTTTATCCTCAAGCTTCCATTTTTCTTTCAGTTCTTTCTTTAAAGCCTCCCGATCCCACACTGCCTGTTCCAGCAGGACAATATTTTTAAAATTACCCGGTTTCTTTTTATGCTTCTCTTCTATCCGTGCCTGCTCTTTCCAATATTGGTTCACTCGTTTTACCAAGTGCGCGGAGCGTTTTGCCGCGTCCACTTCACCATATTCCTCCGGCTCACTGAAAATATGTCCGCAATGTTCGAGCGAACCATCCTTATATCCGCCGCAAACGCCAAGTGTCCACCGACTGCCGGCATTTTTTTTGAACCGGAAAATATAATAGCACAACCCCCGCAATTTAAAGGTTCCCACACACTCAATCTGCGCTGGTTCCCTGCCAAGTTCCAGCGGACCGGAAAGCCACCGGATCATCTCCTGCTGCGCCGCATCTCTTTGTTCTGTATTCATGCCTCTACCTCCCTGTTGCAGCTTTCTTCTGGATGTTTCCTTTCTAATAGTATAGCCCAAAATTCATCCTTCTGCAATGGTTTTATTAAAGCATGCCTGCGTTGTTTTGTCACTTGTAGCCACTCTGAAACGTCTTGTAAGCACAAATTTATTCAGATATTTCAGCTTTTATTATTTCCCCTTTTTTCAGTCGTAACACAATATCTGCCTGCTTTGCCAGTTCCCCCGAATGTGTGACAACCACAACGCATTTATTCATCCGGTGGGCGCATTCTTTCAATATTGCAGTGATTTCCCCCGCAGTTTCCTCATCCAGGCTCCCGGTTGGTTCATCGGCAAGGATTACCCTTGCATCCGATGCCAATGCCCTGGCAATTGCGACGCGCTGCTGCTGTCCCCCGGAAAGTTTCTGTACATTCCTGTCGCATTCCTCCTTTGTCAGACCGACGCGTTCTAAGACGGGAAGGGGCGGCAGTTTTGAGGTCAGGGAAACATTTTCTTTTGGCGTAAGGTAGTCGATCAGGTTAAAATTCTGGAATACAAATGCTACATGTTCCCTGCGGTGTGCGTCAAGCCCGTCGCAGGACAGTTCCTTTCCATCAAACAAAATCCGCCCTTCCGCTGGGATGTCGAGTCCCCCAAGCAGGGAGAGCAGGGTGGTTTTTCCACATCCCGATGGCCCGACCACCGCATATATTTTTCCTTCCTCAAATACCGCATTCACCTTTTTTAATACATTCCGCTTTCCATCGTAGGAGTACCGCACCTCGTTCAATTCCATTACTGCCATATCTTTTCCTTTCTTATTATAAGTTCCGCATCCTCCCTAAAGCTCCCCATCCCACAGTGGTATTTCGTCCGCCTTGCTCCCAGAAATCCCACTGCTCGCTTTACGGAGGATGCCATTTATAAGCCCCGCAAATTTTCTTAATTCATTCTTGCAAATATTTCCCTCGGTTTCATCCGCAGTACTGGAAGCGCTGCTGCCAGTACGGACAGGAAAATTATTCCAGTTCCAGCTCCATAAAGCAGCCAGATCCCGGATGCTGGCATATCTACCTGAATTTCTGTCAATGTTTCATTCCTTTCAAAAACTGGTGCAAAATCACTGGAGTTTACGATTGTAGAACCATCCACCGAAGTCCCAAATCCTTCCCCATCTCCTTCCTGCGCTTCCTTCGCCACTGTGTAATCAAGCAGTCTTGTTCCCGCGCTTCTTGCTACAAGCCCGCTTGTAACAATAGAAAACGCAAACGCGAACACCGCGATAAACACGGCTTCTGCCAGATACTGGCAAACAATATTCTTCCGGCTCAAACCAAGGGAAAGCAGGATACCACTTTCGTTTGTGCGCTCCCTCACACGTCCCGCAAGCACCAGATACAAAACTGCCCCGCCAACCACGACAACAAGCAGGATGAGGGTGGATACCAGCCTGTCCATATTCGTAAGCGGCTTCATAACCGCATCAACATCCCCCGTATCCATATCCACAACAAAATCCGTTGGGTCGATATTTGGCAATGAGCGCACCTTTTTTACAATTTCTGGCAGTTCTGCTGGGTCATCCACATAGAAATTGATTTTCTCATAGCCCTCTGTCAGGACATTTGGACGCACCCTCCCCAGCACATCCATTGTTGTGTAAAGTGCATTATCCATTGACCAGTTCGAAAGCATGGTGGAACTTTTTGCCGTCGCGTGGAACAAACCAGCAATCTCAACTTCCACCTGTGTCTTTTCCACGTCCTCCCCAGTCATGGAAGCCTTAAATTCTGACATCCGCAATATCAGCTTATCCCCAAGCTTTAGGCCATTTTGCTCTGCCAGTTCCTTAGAGAGCATCACCTTATCCGTATCCTGGTATGTAATATGCCTTCCCTCTACCAGTTCCAGGTATCCCCCTGTGAAATAGCTGTCATATTCCGTGTCCGTATCGGCAAAAGTCGTAACAGTGGAGCCAAAATCCCCGTAACTGCCAAGCAGCCCGCCAAGCCCCCCATCATCACTTTCCGATTCCAAAAGCGTCAATACCTTTCCCTGCGCGTTGGCAGCAACCACATAGGCTGTTGCAGAAGCATTATAGCCGCGGATGCCTCCCACCTTATCCACAATCGTATCCGCCAGTCCCACGGTAAGCTGCTCGCCGGTATAAAATGACTGATATCCGTAATTCCCGACCGCCTGTGACTTCCATTTGCTCGAATCGCTTGTGTTCTGCCGCATGGTAAAGATCCCTCCGAGTGCCTGCCGGACATTGAGCTGGGCAGTCTGCACCGCACCTTTTATGGCAATCCCTGAGAGTATAAGCGTTGCAATAACCGCCAGGAGCAAAAACAGGATCGCAGTTTTCGCCCGCTTGCGAGTGACGTACAAAAATGCACGTTGAAAAAGTGACATAATAAGAGTACCTCCTGATTATAAGTTTTGCATATGCAATTCTTAAGATACCCCCCTGCGATTTATTTCTAGTTTGGATATAATTTATTTTTGATTTCGATGCACCATTCCAATCACGCTGCAATAAAAATCAGATGCCTTCCTCACAATTTTTTCCAAAATATACAGTAAAAACAACGCCCCCCTCCCCATTCTTTAGGCTGAAATCAACCCCATGCAACTCGAAAATCCTCTTTACCAGATACAACCCAAGCCCGCTGCCCCCCGTCGATGAATTGCGTGATTTCTCCACACGGTAAAACGGGGCAAACAGCTTGCCCATTTCCTCCTCAGGCAGTAAAATACCTGTATTTTTTACTGTCAGGCATTCCCCGGTAAGGCAGATAAAAACTTTGCTCTCCTCTGGGGAATGTCGGATCGCGTTGCCCACAATATTGTGGAGTGCCTTCCCAAACAGTGCAGGATTTCCCTGCAAAAAAACTTCCTCCATCTTGCAGGAAATCACAGTCCCCTTTTCTTTCGCCAGGACAGAAAGCCCGGAAATCACTTCCCTTAACTCTTTATGGACGGCAATTCTTCCCATCTCCTTTCCGTCCATGCGCATCTCAAGTTTTACGATACCAAGAAGTTCCCTTACCAGCGCTTCCATCCGCTCCACTTCAGCATATGTTTCAGGCAGGATACTTTTCACATCCCTGTACTTCCCAATCCCAAGGATCATACTTTCCATCTGACCCTTCAAAATGGTAACTGGCGTTTTCAGTTCATGGGATGCCGCCGCAAAAAAATCACGGCGCTGCCTTTCCATAGCATTTACCGTTGCAATCTCCTGCCGCAGTTTTTCATTACTCCCCTCGAGTTCCGAGAGCGCCCCAGTCAGCCGAAAAGCAAGGGTATTCAGGCTCTTTCCCAAAACCCCCAGCTCATCTGTGCGCTCCTCCTCGCAGCGCCAGGTCATATCAAGCTGCGCCATGCGTTTTGATACTCCGGCAAGTTTTAAGACCGGCTGGACAATAGCCCTGCTGCACAGCCACGCACTGATGGCAGCAATCAATAAGATCAAAGCAAATACCAGGGGCGCGATCTGCAAAAAAGCACGGTTTAATTCCCCCACTGCCTCCCTCGATAAAACAATAGTAAGGAAACTTCTTTTTACATCAGCCAATGAAAGCACAACCGATACCGTATAATTTTCCTCCTGCCCTACCGCATAATCCATCCCGCCAAAATCCGTGCCAAAATGAAACGACTCTTCTTCAAATGTGAGTACCGCCGCCGCATGATTCCTCCTGCAAAAATCTGAAATCCTCTCCTTAGCCGCCAACCGATCCATGCCCTCCAATTCTTCCGATAAGCGCCGAATCTCCTCATCCACCCGACTGTCGGAAAGCGCAGTATACTGTTTTGGAATAATAAACATAACAATCCCATAGATCAGCAGGCTGCACACGGTAAGCGCCGTCATAACCCAAAGAAAAACCTTAAATGAAAGGCTGCCCCTGATTTTTATAAAAAACCGGGAAAAAACACATCCAGAAAAACATTCCCTAATTTTTCGCAAACCGATACCCCACTCCCCGGATTGTTTCAATACAATCCATATTAAGCTTTCTGCGCAGATTCATAATATGGATATTAACCGCCTTTTCCTCCCCGCAAAAATCATAGCCCCAAACCTGGTTTAGCAGATTATCCCGGGTAAAAACCCGCCCCGGGTTTTCCATAAAAAGCTTTAAAAGTTCAAATTCTATTTTTGTCAGCGAAATGTCCTCCCCACTTATAGACACGCGCCTCTCCTTAGCCCACAGTACCAGATCCCCAAAACGCAAAACCGTCCTTTCCCCCCGCTCCTTGTTCTGTGCGCTCCTGCGCAAAACCGCTTCCACACGCAAAAGCACCAACTTTAACGAAAACGGTTTCGTAATATAATCGTCCGCCCTCAGCTCAAACGCTTTTACCTGTGCCTCCTCTTCGTCTAAGGCCGTCAGCATAATGACCGGCGTATCCGCGTTCTCCCGGATTGCCCGGCACACGGCGTAGCCATCCATGCGCGGCATCATTATATCAAGCAGGACAAGGTCAAAATGCTCCCTGCGATACTGCGCAAGCCCCGTGACCCCATCCCCCGCAGCCACTACCTCATAGCCCGCATCCGTCAAAAGCTCCCTCAATACGGAACGAATGGATATTTCATCCTCCAGAAGTAATATTTTCTTAGGCATAAAACACCTCCCCATATCAGGATAACAGAAAATGGTTTCATTTTGGTTTCGATCCGGCTTTTTTTCAACCTAATTATTCCATTCTACAGGGATCTCAATTTGTGTAATATACTCATCAATACTGTTAATAACAAGTTCATTAATACCTGTTTCATAGGCATACCCGTATAATGAAAGTCCCTGTTTTTCCACATAAGCAAGAATTTCTTGATATCTATCAGAAAGTTTTTCCCAACTGCCTTTGCAGAAAGCCCGAAGATAAGTTCCGGCAGGCTTAAAATGAAGTCCTTTTTTAGATATGGGATGGGGCATTTCAATGTAAAGAGCAGTATATTCATCATATTTTCCCTGCAACAGATTTTCAACAGGAATCATTGACCCATAAGAAGCATCATGCAGTCGATGAAGCTGATATTTTTTCGTTTCGGCAATGACTTGCCCAACTTCTTTTTCAAAAGAAGTATTTGCACTTATATCTACAGACACAAGATAACAGCCTTGTTTTTGCACAAGGCTTATAGCGGATATATCCAAAGAACGCAGCATTTCTATATTATGCTGATGATTGGATAAAACCTTCTGGACGGATTTTAAATGGGAAATCGTCCGGCTTAATTCTGCGATTTTTTCTTTCAGGAGATAATCAAAGCTGTCAATGGTGCGATATTCCATAAAATGTTTAATCTCGTCCAACGACACATTGAGTTCACGCAGCATTAAAATAGTTTCCAAAGCAGCACTTTGCTGATAACTGTAATACCTATAACCGTTTTCTTTAATACAGGCAGGTTTCAGCAAACCAATTTCATCATACCACATTAAAGTCTTTTTATTGATTTCATGCAGGGCGGCAAATTGCCCAATAGTAAACAGCATATTTTCTTCTTTTAACATTTTTAACCCCCTCTTGACTGTACAGTTACTGTACGGTTTATTATATATAAAAAGCAAGAAAAAAACAAGGAGGATTTTCATTATGCAAAGTGAAAATACGTACAACCAGCCTGTCACATTAAGGAATATTATGAAGTTTGCCATTCCAACGATTATTATGACTGTCTTTATGTCTTTTTACACAATGGTAGACGGTTTGTTTGTTTCAAATCTGATTGGAACAGACGCTTTATCCGCTGTTAATCTGACAGCTCCCATTATTGCATTGGTAACAGCGATTTCCACCATGCTTGCAACAGGTGGAAGTGCAGTCATTATGAAAAAAATGGGAGAACAAAAAACAAGGGAAGCAAACGAAGATTTCACATTTTTAATTATTGTCAATGTAATTGTGGGGCTTATCATGTCCATTCTGGGCTATCTTTTGATGGATACAATCTTTGAAAGTATGACCCTGTCGCCAAAAGTATTTTCCTATTGCCAGCTTTATTTGAGCAGGTATTTGATTTTTACTATTCCCATTCTTCTAATGAATAATTTTACCCTTTATATGATTGCTGCGGGAAAATCTGCTTTGTCCATGACCTGCTCCATTGTGGGCGGCATTTTAAATATGGTGCTTGACTATGTCCTGATCGCTGTATTTGATATGGGCATTGCAGGAGCAGCCATTGCAACCGGCTTAGGAAATTGCGTAACGGCAGTTGTGGGTATCGCGGTATTCTCCAATAAAAACCATATGCTTCACTTTGTTAAACCCGTATCCCATCCCAAAACTTTACTTTATGCTGCCTCAAATGGAAGTTCAGAAATGGCAACTGCATTGGTGACAGGTATTGTTACCATGATGTTTAACTGGACAATGTTAAAATACGTAGGTGAAAATGGAGTCGCAGCGATTACCATTATCATGTATGTGCTGATGTTTGCAACCTCCCTGTACACAGGCTACTCTTATGGTATTGCACCCATGATTAGCTTTTACTATGGTGAACAAAACTATGAAAAACTGAATAAGCTGGTACGAATGAGTCTGAAGATTATCAGTATTATTTCTGTTGTCACTTTACTTGTTTCCCTTGTGGCTACAAAACCACTTGTATCGGTATTTGCCCGCCCGGATAATCCGGTTTATGGATTGGCTGTTACAGGAAACCGCATTTGTTCCTTTGCTCTTATTTTTATCGGCTTTAATGTATTTACAAGCGGAATGTTTACAGCATTATCCAATGGACTTGCTTCTGCCATACTTGCCTTTTCCCGTTCCTTTGTATTTATGGTTATTGCTATGCTGATACTCCCTGCAATATTGGGTGTAACAGGCGTATGGCTGGCAACGCCCGTTGCGGAATTTGCAGCAATCTGCCTGTCCATCACTATGTTGATTAAATACAGGAAGAAATAGACATATTATGAGATTTTTACTAAGATTAAAATCCGGATTGACAAAATAATCTTTTCCGTCTATAATAGAGCAAATGATTTAGAACGCTTGATATAGAATAAGCAGAAAGGAAACCATTATGCCGCCAAAAGCAAAATACACAAAAGAAGAAATTATTGAAGCAGCCATGCAGATTGTCCGCGAATACGGAATGGAAGCTGTGACCTCAAGGGAGATTGGCAGACGGCTTAACAGTTCTGCCTGCCCGATCTTTACTGTCTTCCAAAATATGGATGAGGTCAACGCTTCCATAATCACCGCCATCCGCTCACTTTACCGGGAATATATCATGGAAGGACTGGCTAAAGAACTCCCTTTCCAGGGGGTTGGCACCGCCTATATTAAATTTGCCCGGAACGAACCGAAATTCTTTCGGATCCTGTTTATGACGGAACCGGAAAATCCGACCGATATCAAACATATCCTCGCTGTTATTGACGGGAACTATACTGAAATCCTGCGCTCCGTAAAAGAACCCTACCATCTGACACAAAGGGAGGCAGAAAGACTCTACGAACACCTATGGGTATACACCCACGGGATTGCCACACTGTGTGCCACCAAAGTTTGTACCTTTACCGATATGGAAATCCAGGAACGGATGGGGGAAATATTCTTATCCTTATTAAAAAACATAAAGCAGGGAACGGACGAAGCTTTGCATCGTATTTAAAATTATAGGGGGGACAAAAATTGATCAAAATAGAAGACATTCACAAATCTTACGGTTTAGCAGACAACTGCAACAAAGTACTAAAAGGGATTTCCCTTACCATCAAGAACGGCGATTTCCTCGTTATACTTGGCGCGTCCGGATCCGGAAAATCCACACTGCTGCATGTGATGTCCGGTCTGGAATATCCGGACCAGGGAAAAATCCTCTACGATGGAACAGATATCGCCGCACTTAACGACGCGGAACGCACAAAATTCCGCAAGGAAAAAATCGCTTTTATCTTCCAGCAATATTATCTATTGCCTCACTTAAATGTAGAAAATAATGTAAAAATGGGAGCCGACCTTGCCAAAAACCAGAATTACATAACAGCCATCGAGGCGGTGGGACTATCTGAAAAACGCTTCCGATACCCACATGAACTTTCTGGCGGGGAGCAGCAGCGCGTGGCCATAGCAAGGGCGCTTGCAAAAAAGCCCGATGTGCTGTTCCTCGACGAACCCACCGGGGCACTGGATGAAACGACGGGAAGGCAGGTGCTCGATTATATTTCCAAACTACAAAAAGAATTAAACTTCACTATTATCATGGTAACACACAATGCCAATATCGCAGATATGGCACAGAGCGTCATCCATATGAACAGCGGAACAATCGTAAAGCTCTGGCAGAATGATACAAAAAAAACTGCATACGAGATTGGATGGTGAGAATATGGAAATGGAACGCAAATCAACACAAACAACAGAATATCCAAAAAAGGAATCTAAAACAGGAAAAAGAACTAAACCCCCCTTATCCCCGCAGAATAAAAACAGCAAAGGAAAAAAACAAATGATCGCCGGAAAAATCCTAAGTATCCGGGATATTTCCAGATTATTTTGCATTGTGGTTATCTCCTTCTGCGCGGTCTTTGTATGCACTCTTTTTCTCAATTATAATACTGACTTAAAAAGTATCGGGATACAGGTTATGCAAAGCGATGTGCAAAACTTTTATAATGCACAGGTTATGACCGGAAAAATAGTCAGCATCCTTTCCGGCGGCTGTCTGCTATCCACCTCGGCCGTTATGCTCTGCTTTTATATCGGGCATTACGTGGATACCCATGCAAAAATGCTTGGAATTTTAAAGGCAATGGGATATCCGAACCTAAAAATCGCCAAAGGGTTCGCAGGCTTTGGGCTTTGCGTCTTTGTTGGTACCGCAGCAGGCTACGCCATGGCACATAGTATTATGCCCCTCTTTTACCGGACACAGAATGCAGACGGGCTGCTGCCGGAAATTAGCATACATTTCCATCCTGCCCTGTCTGCCTGCCTGATCCTCCTGCCGACACTCGCATTTTGCCTGTTATCCGTATTATATGGATATTTCCGTTTAAAAACCCCGGTTCTTGATTTATTAAAAGGGGAAGCATCAAAAAAAATCAAAATCCCAAAAGATAAAAAAAGCCGAAACAATATAAAAAAACTCAGAACCATAAAAAACACTGCCGGCCTGCCGTTTTTGCAAGAACAAAAAAAATCCATCCTCCGCCAAAAAAAATCCCTTGTATTCTTTATCGGTTTCGCCTCCTTCTGCTATGCTTCCATGATGCAGATGTCCTTTGGTATGGAGGAACTGGCGAGCCGTATGATGGCGCTGATGATCTTTTTGATCGGTTTTACCCTTTCCTTTGTTATGCTCTTCCTGGCTACAACCTCCACGGTAAAATCCAACTGGAAAACGCTCGCCCTAATGCGGGCATTCGGCTATTCGGATAAGGAATGCAGCAACAGCATCCTTAGCGGCTACCGCCTGCCCGCCTACGTTGGCTTTGCAATCGGCACAGTCTATCAGTATACGCTTCTAAAAATCGCAGTCACCGTTATTTTTGCCGAAATTGAAAATGTGCCGGAATTCCATTTTGACATACCCGCGTTCCTTATTACACTAGTTTCCTTCGCGGCTTTATATCAACTGATTCTTTATATATACGCAAGGAAAATCAAGCAAATGTCCATCCGGGAAGTTATGATGGGCGAAGAATAAATCCTACGGTTTTCCACAATCCACTGGCGGGGTCTATCTATGAAGCCCCGTCAGCATTTCCACCGTAGCAGGATCATAGTGGGAAAAGAACAGGCTTTCCTTTTCATCCAATGCCCGGATCGCTGTCATATCCCCGTCGGACAGTACAAAATCAAATACATCCATATTCTGGACCATCCGCTCTATATGGATGGATTTTGGAATTACTACAACATCACTTTGAATCAGGAAACGCAGGGCAGTCTGCGCAACACTTTTGCCATACTTCTTTCCGATTTCCATAAGGACAGGATTGGTAAAGAAATCCTTGCGCCCCTCTGCAAAAGATCCCCATGATTCATGCTGTACACCATATTTCAGCATATATTCATGCGCTTTTTCCTGCTGTTGAAACACATGTGTTTCCACCTGATTGACTGCCGGTTTCACCTCCACAAAACGGCACAGGTCAACCAAACGGTCAGGATAGAAATTTGACACCCCAATCGCACGGATAAAGCCCTCCTTATAAGCTTCTTCCATTGCCCGGTAGGTTCCATAATAATCGTTAAAAGGCTGATGGATAAGCACCAGGTCAACATATTCTGTCTGCAGCTTGCGCAGGGATTCTTTCAGGGAAATCTTTGCCTTTTCATATCCGCCATTGCTAATCCACACCTTTGTGGTGATAAATAACTCTTCCCGGGAAACACCATATTTCTTAGCCGCCGCGTTTATTGCGTTACCCACCGCTTCTTCATTGCCATATGCCTGGGCTGTATCAATCGAACGATAACCTACACTGATCGCATCAAGCACACATCGCTCACATTCCTCATTGCTTACCTGATACACCCCATATCCCAGAACTGGCATCTTAATCCCATTGTTCAACAATACATATTCCATAATCCGTCCCTCCATTTTTTCTGCAGCTTACCATCCCACCATATATTTGTGCATGGTTTCCTTAAATTCCCGCACCCGCCCATTTAAAAGCATTCCTTAAAAATTCCAAGAATCTCCTCATGTGTCAATTTCCTGTAACTGCCTGAAACCAATGCGCAGGAATCTGCAATCGCCTTCAGGTCGGTATTTTCATCCACACCCAGTTCCCGCAGGGTCACCGGCAAACCGATTTCCAAAATAAAATCTTCCAGGGCATTTATCCCTGCACGGGCAATTTCCTCATCCGTCTTCCCCTCCGAAGAAATCCCCCACACCTCCACGGCAAAACGTTTAAACTTTGCAAGTCCCGCTTTATAAATATGACGATAATAAACCGGATGCAATACTGCCAGTCCTGCGCCATGATTACAATCCGTATAAGCCCCAAGCTGATGTTCCATCTGGTGGCACTGGAAATCCGTGCGCTTCCCCAACTTAATCAAACGGTTTTCCGCCATTGTTGCATCCCACATAAGATTACTTCTTGCCGTATAGTCCTGTGGATTAAGGATCGCAGCCCGTAAGTTACAGATCACATTACGCATAAGTGCTTCGGCAATATCATCGGAAACATTGTTCTCATCCGGTTCGCTGAAATAGATTTCCATAATATGTGAAAGAATATCAAAACTGCCGGATACCATCTGAAACTTAGGAACACTATAAGTATAAGTCGGATCAAGCAGGGCAAATTTCGGATTGCATTTCGGATAGTCGCGCCCGGTTTTTCTTTTCTGTTCCTCATTGGTAATAACCGCCCCTCCATTGCACTCACTTCCCGTTCCTGCCACCGTAACAATCACACCAAGGGGAAGCGGTTCAAAATCAAAAATACCAGGTCTTTCCCAAAAATCCTTCCATATATCACCCTTATATCGCACTGCCATGGAAACCGCTTTGCAGCAATCCATTACAGAACCGCCACCGACACCTAAAATCAGCCCCACATGATTTTCTTTTGCCAACTTTGCACCTTCAAGCACCTTTGTATAGGTAGGATTTGCCATAATTCCAGAAAATTCAACTATTGTTTTGCCCGCTTCCTTTAGAAGGGCTGTCACTTCATCATAAACACCATTCCTTTTAATTGAGCCGCCGCCATAGCAAAGCATAACCGTATCCCCATACCCTTTTGTCAAACAGGCAAGATACTCCTTCACACAGCCCTTTCCAAAAAATACTTTTGTAGTATTCTCAAAAATAAAATTATTCAAGATATCACTCCTTTTTGCCATCCGTCTTCTTTTACAAATTTCATTGCCCACTCTTTTCTTTTATCTTCCGAATCCGGCACCGCGCTGCCCCGCACAGACAAAACATCATCACTAAGTACCCATGCCTCCTCCCTAGATATTTCTGAAAACCTGACAGGAACTTTTTATATCATCCTCCTGCCTTATGATTTCATATTATAGAAAAAGCAAGACTTTTTTGGAAGTCTTGCTTTGTTCATCAGTTTATACCTTATGGTTATAACTTAAACTTGATTTTCTTTTTGATTATACTGCCATCTGCGCAGCCTTAAGAAACTCTTTCACGGTTTCTGAAGGCTGTGGGGAATGGAGCAGGCCAAACGGAATACTATGCTCCCATTCCACCGGGATTACTTTTAAAAGCGGATGCACATTAGCCCAACCCGGAATCGCCAGCAGCACATCGTTACTGTTCTCACAGCGGTTAAATGCTTCCGTGCTGTAAAAATCAAAATCTACAATATGTATCTGGCCATGATTCTGCCAGATATCATCCCGAAGCCGGTCTACATAATTGCTCCAGTCCCGACGCATCAGCATCAGGTTTTCCCCATAAAGGTCTTTAATTTTCAACTTATCTTTTGCCGCGAGCCGATGGTGGACAGAAACCGCACAGCAGAACGGCTCACGGGATAACGCAAGCCCCGCACAGCGCCGTAGTTTCAGCATGGTTTCATCAAAAATCCCGGCAATTACATCTATGTTTTTCCCAAGGTTTGCCAAAATTTCCCTGGCATTTTCCGGTGTATTTTCAAAAGGAACAATCTGGAATTTAAGGTTGGGACAATGTACCTGTATCTTTGGCCATAACTGCATCAAAAGCTGGGCAGGAGTCATGGGGGAACTGCCAATCCGGATAATATTCCCATCCTCCCTCATCGCGTTCTTTGCTCTTGTAACAGAGTCACGGCAATACTGGATAATATATTTTGTATCCTGATATAACGATTTTCCAGCTTTTGTCATCGTTAAGCCCCTGTGTGTCCGCTCAAATAATTTAACTCCCAGTGAATCCTCCAACAGATTTATCTGCTTAATAACCGCGGTTGGGGTGATATACGATTCTTCGGCGGCTTTGTTAAAACTTCCTGCATCCGCCACACGGATAAATGTATCTAATTGTGGATTATACACCAAATATCCCCTCCTTCTTCCTGCCCCGTATTCCCAGCATAAAATCTTAAATGTTTTTCACCCATGCCATATATATTATAATCAGCATTCATCACAAGCTTGCGGGATCCTGCTAAGCCTTCCGGTTCAAATCTCACCCAATACCACCTTTCGGTTCACGCGCTCAACAAACCCCGCAACAGCCTCCCTGTCCGGCTGATCCGGCAGCTTTGTATGCCGCACCGCCTCATTTAGCCGTTTTTCATAATCCGACAAAATCCCATAAAACTCCGCTGAAAAACTCTTATCCTCCTGCTGGAAATCCCCGCGCCGTATCTTTTGCAGCAAATCATGCTCCTTTACGCGGTGGGTTTTTATCTCCCCCTTCTCCAAAATATCAATCGCCATCATAAACAGGCGGAGCAAATGCATTGCATGCTTATTCAGATGGTTGTCATCTTTCTTTTTATTGCGCTTGCCAATCCGGTCATAATCCCGTATCACATGATTCATCATACCAAGCATATTTTCATAATCCCGAAGCGGCAGATGCTTATATTCCACATCGAGAAAAATCTCTGCCTCAAATTCTGGATTATCGGACGGCGCAATATAAATCTTTGCCTTCCCCGCATTCAGCCTTTCATTTTTCCGCTTAAAATCATCCAGCGCGCGCTGTACGGAACGATAAATATGCGCTTCCCGCTCCGGCTGCGGCAAACGATCCCTCGCAACCGCATTCTGCAGGCGGCGTAACTGTGCATCCGCGTACCCGCCAAACGATCTCGCCGCAAGCTTGGAAAGAAATAAACCTCTATTGTCCAGCAATTCCTGCCCCAGGGGTGTTTTTATCAGATACTGGTCTTCATCCAGCCCAAGGATTTCAATGGTATTCGGATTACAATTTAAAAGCAACTTTATAATTTTATTAAAAGAATAAATTACAGTATCAGTATTCTGATCCTCATACTGTTCAAACTCCGTCAGACCAATTAGGTCGGAGGGCAGGTTTAATGTAATGCCCCGAAAATCCACATCGCTATTTTCGTTATCCGTCCCATAGGCATAACTGCCTCCAAGCCCTAACAGGATAACACGGCCAGCAAGGCGGGGATTTGTTCTTAAGAAATCATATTCCGGGGAATTTAACAAGCTGTGAAAATCCATATGAATTCCTTCCTGCGATACCGCAAAGATTTCTCCTTACAAAATCCATAGGAAAATCTCTCAAATATTACCGTTTGTATGAAGCATCCCTAAATCTATTTGCATTTTCCCTTTTCGAAAAATATTCCCGCAAAATACCCAAAAAATTCAAGTTACATCTCATATTTACGCAACGCCTCAAGAATATTAATATATGTCCTTATGTCCCTATATTCCATTTTCATTTTCGCCAAATATAATTCGGCAATTAATTTACCCTTTCCATCCTCTTTTAGCAGAAAATATGTTCTTGCAACATCATATTCTTTGGGCGCTTTACAAATATTCGCAAAGTCAATTGTAACAGCGACGCTTTCAGAATTGATTATAATATTATAGGGATGAAAATCCCCATGACATAAAGCATTTCCTAAAGGTAAGCATTTTATCTTATCTGCCAAATTACCGTCCGAAGACTTCCCACTAAGCAGATATAACATCCATTCTGTATATAAAACCGCACCGTCCATTGTTTGCATAAGCCAGTTTTTATGGAGATTTGTAAATATTTCCATAGCATGGTCAAAAGTATGGTCATTCTGCATCAGTGATGCAAGGCTTTTTCCCTGTACTTTTTCCATTATAAATCCATATCGTTGATTTTCCGCTACAAATTCAAATAGTTTAGGTATATTTTCCACTATCCTACTTACCATGCAGTGATTGTCATATTCATGTTGTACCAAACTTTTTGAATAACCTGATTTGAATAATTTTAATACTTTATTCTCTTCCACCTCAAAAATTTCTGCCGTATTACCCTCTGCAATTTGATACCTTTGTGTCATCCTCTCCCGCCTAAAATAATCATTTCCCATCTTTATTTCCTTTTTGTAAACAAATCAATCCGAATTATATTTCCATAAAAAGCATTCTTCCCCATTCCAGAAATAAATTAATAAAAGCCCACACACAAAGAACAATATCATCCCAAATCGTCTGATAAATCAATACGACAATCACATCCCAATAGTTTGCAGCGTTTTTTCAAAAATCTTAAAATTTCTCCCATCCCTTGGACTGCAATAAACCGCGTACTCAATTACC
>CAMWUU010000019.1 GCA_947177515.1 uncultured Lachnospiraceae bacterium | reverse complement strand
TAACATAATCTTCCAAATATTACAAGCTTTTCCACACAAACATGAAAAGTTCCGGAGTATTCCTTTCAAAACAAAAAACTACCAGCAGGATTCCCTTGCTGGTAGAAAATTTTCTAATTCACTTTTCTTTCACTCCACCCCTTCCCCCCTTACTTCGCCGCAATTTCCTCCAAAAGCCCCTTAACAATTTCCATCCTGTTTTCGCCTGCTTCATCGTTTTGCTGACGGGGAGCATAAGATACACTGTAGAAAATTCCGTCCTTCACAAGATATCCCTCCGCAACTTCACTCGCGTCCCCCTCAAAAACCACCGTATCCACGAGCGTGCAGGGAATACCGTTTCTTGTGACATACGGCTCACTATAAAATTCCGCTTCTGAAACCGTTGTAACAGAGTGTCCTTCCTCCACCTCCTCCCCTGAATCACCAACATAAATCTCCGCTGCCACCGATATATTATATTGTGCCGTGTAATATCTTCCTGTAAGAATAACCAGTTGGAACTCCCCTTCCTTTGTCCCGATCACAGCCAGGTCAACTAGTGACGGAGTCAAACGGTTAACTGGCGCTTCCATAAAATCAATTCCAAGAAAGGAAAGCGCACTTTCCCAGTTATCAAATGTACGGTTCCAGAAGTTAGGAGTTCTGCTAGAAAAAGGACTATACTCCTTATACTGTTTCTGGATTGCTTCCCTTACCTCATCAGCCTGTCCTCCAAATACCTCCTGCGGCCTATAACGAATCACATAACCAAGCGCATAGCTGGAATCATCTTTCCCTGACTTTATATCAAAAATTTTAACACCCAGAGCCGCAGTTGCTGCAATCCCTCCCCCCACTGTCAGACAGAGTACCACAAAGGCTGCTGCTGTCGCAAATTTCACCCGCCTCCTCTTTTTAAACCAATGCAGGTTCTCCTCCCGCGCCTCCTCAATTATGGAAGCATCCAGACCACCAAGCCTTCCTAAAAACGTAGCTGCCTTTTTCCTTTCCATATCATTCCCCTCTGTTTTTAATATCCTTATTCCTGATTTCCCCATATCCACACTCCTTCCTTTTCCAGATAATCCCTGCACTGCTTCCGTACCCGGAACAAAATGCTTTTTATCCGACTTATACTGCAACCAAAGTTTTTGGAAAGCATATCCAGTGAATCCCCGTACCAGTAACGCCGCACAAACAAGATCCGCTTTTCCCTCGAAAGCCCGCGCAAAAATTCCGCCATAATCTGCTCCAATTCCCCGTTCCATTCCCCCTGTACTGTGCGGATTGGAATACACTCCACAATCTCCTCGCATAAACTTACCACTTCTATCCTCCGCTTTTTCGCTTTTTCAAAACGCAGCCGGTCATAAGCTATATTGCGGCAGATTACTGCTAAATAGGCAAAGAGATAATCTGGACGGTTTGGCGGAATCTTTTCCCATACCGTAAGCAATGCATCATTAACGCATTCTGCTGCCTCCTCCTCTGGCAAAATACTGCGGGCAATGGCAAGAAGCCGTTTCTCATAAAGCCCGGCAAGCTCCACAAGCCCCTCCTCCCTGCGTGCCCAAAGAAGATCAAGAATTTCTTTATCCTTCGATTCGTCTGACATGTCCACCTCCTTCTAGTTCAATTTTTCAGCCTGTTCACCCCTCCTAATCCTCCCTATCTTAAAAGACGAAAAAAACAATATTCCGGTTGCAGATTTTAAGAAAATTATTTCTTTCAAAGGCTTCGCCCGAACGGGCAATTAAATCACTAAAAGAAAAACACATTATGAAACGCCACGGATCTGCCACGGGAGGAAAGTGGATTATACTGAAAAAATTTTCGTAATATAATAAAGACCCAGCCTTTCCACATCAACGTACCGTGCAGCCCCTGCATTATACCCGTCCCGAACCTTGTAAAAACGATGCTCTTTTTGCGTATCATCCGTATAAACGCACCAGCCATAGGCCACAACAGTATGGTCATGATAACCACTCCCCGCCTCCCTCCAGATATTAATCAAAACTGGAAATTTTGCATTAATCTGGCGGCAGGCGGATTTCCATGGAAAAAACAAATCACTGTCAGGGCGTAACACAGTATCGTACAGCGCAAGGCAGTCCTTAGAAAATGGCTTGTATTTCAGAATATTCAGATAATAATTTTCTGCCCTCCCATAACCTTTTGAAAGCGCAATCTCCTTGCACTGCCCAAGGCGGGTAGCAAAATCAATCCCATCCACCGGTTTTAAATGGTGGGTTATCACAGCCGCAACCGCATAGACAGCACAGGCATTGCGGTCATTAATTACATAACCATCAAAATCAAAGGGAGGGCTAAAAGAACTTAAAGTATAATTCTTTTCTGGCTCCCTCCCCCGCAAATAAGTAAATGGATTCTCTATCGGCATAGTTCCTCCCTCCATTCACTCGTTCGTCCGGTACACTCTCCCATCCTTCCCAACCGCAATACAATAGTTATCACACACCGCAATCCTTTCAATATCCTTCCATCCGAAAAACTCTTCCTCTCCGAAAGCATTTTCCCCTAACCCACAAAACTTCAAGGGTCGTCGCCCATTTATACTTTTATGCAACAACCCTTGATGTACTTTATATTATTTAGTTCCCAGCACACTTATCCAATTCTTTCTTTTTTTGCAGTATTTAATCCCAAAAATTCTGTTTGTTTCTCAAAAAGTTTCTCAAAAAAATTCTGGAATTTTCCAAATACATTTTTTCTTACCATCACACAATAGATTTTAGTGTAATTTCCTAGCAGATAATCTCACCACTCCACTCATCAAAATTTGCCAGCCGCAGTTTATCAATAATACCCAGGCTCTCAAAATGTGCCGTCACGCGCGCAAACGGAAGCGGGATTACGTACTTATCCCATCTCTTTTTCAAACGGATAATCCGCTTGTATGTAAAATGTGCGTACACCACATGTTTTTCCTTTTCCTTCGCCAGCATAAACAAAAGCTTTTTTGGCTCGCGGTAAGGTCCTGCGGGTCCGTCCAATGCAGCAGCCATAATTAGTTCCGGCCGGCGTGCCGCCTCAAGCATTTTTTTAAATGCGGTCTTCATTTCCATTCCGTCCGGGATGCGAAGTGCTTCCCCGCCATTGTGCCTTAGCGTGTCCTCAATATAGTCCCCACGGGTGTTCGCTGTGACAATCGCACAGATATTGCGGTGCTCCTTTGCCAGTTCACTAAGCAAAAGTTCCATCGAATAACAGTCCTCATGCCAGAAACCAAACATAATACCAGCATGGAAAAGTTCCCGGTTCTCAATATGGAAACGGCAGGTTTTTAAAAGCAGCTTTGTATAAGCCAAAAAAATAGAATTCAGCAGTTTAAAACGCAATCTGGCTTTGCGCTCATGGATCAGTTTACGGTCACCTTTTAGTTCCTCGATCTGTTCCGGATTGTCCATGTTTTTTCGTCTTTTCATCCCAATATCGTTCCTTTTCTATATTTTGCACCACCCATGCACATATTGTACCATATTATGTAAAAAAACACAATTATAAAAATATAGGAAATTACAAAAAACAACCCGCCGAATCCCTATATCGGCAGGTTGCCTAAATCCCCAAATTTTTACCAGTCCCCACGGATAATCGGTGTCGCCAGATACAGTACCGTCCTGTCGTTGTCCGCCTCATAACGCATGGCAACCTGCATATTGATTTTCTTATTTTCCACTGTAATATATTCGGAAAGCAGGTTTGAATACGCATAGATGGTATACAGTTCTTCGTCACGGTTTTCATAGATCACCTTGCCGGAGAGGTTGTCAATCATCTTGTCTGCAAGTTTGTCCCATTCCGATATGGCAAGTTTTCCCGGGTATGCGCCAAGCAATTGCAGGGTGGTTTCCGCCTGCTTTACCCCCATATCTTTCAGGGTGTCAAGTATAATATCCCTGTAGTTTAATATATCATATTCCGTATCCTGGTATATTTCCAGTTCCACATAAAGGTAAGTGCGGGAGGTATCCTCTCGCAGGGTGATCGCCTTAATGGTGGTTGCTGCCTGCCGCGCCTGTTTCGTATAGGAATAAATCTGGCTGGCATTCGTTTCCCGATATTCAATTTCCCCGTCCACACGCACACCGATGGCATCTGCAAGATAGCCAATCAGCGCCTGCTTGTCATGTTCTGTCAAAAATGCCGTCCCATAATCCGCCGTAATCTGCAACCTGCTTTCTGTACATCCTATCTCACTTGCCGCAAACGCATCCACAATATCCATCTGCCGATATAAAAGGCGGTCTGAAATGGTTTTTGTTACCGTACCGATCAAAAGCAGGGCACAGAGCGCCAAAATAATTTTCATTTTCAGGCTTCCATCCACAAAATTCCAAAAACTGTTCCACTCATGACGCAGCATCTGGAAAAATGTCTGCTTTTCCTCCACTTCTTCCCGCTCCCTTAGTACCTGCCTGCGCAAGTTAAGCTCCTGTCTTTGTTTCCGTAGCGAATTTCTCTGTCTTCCCATAAAAAAACCTCCATTCTGGTAAGGATTATTACCAGAAAATGGAGGTTTATACCATTCTGTAATTCTAATTATTTGTGTTGCTTCTCCGCCAGGGCCAAACGTACTAAAGACTTGCGCAGCGCAAGTTCCGCCCGCGCCTCGTTTATCTCGGCATCCGCACCCTTTAGGCGGCGCTCCGCACGGATTTTCGCCTCGTTCGCGCGGTTGATATCAATCTCTTCCGGCCATTCGCAGGATTCCGCAAGAATCACTACTTTGTCCGGGAGGATTTCAAGGAATCCCTCGTGGAGTGCGGCTTCCTTCTGCTGCCCGTCCTTCTTGATGCGCAGGATTCCCGGCGCGACAATCGCCGTCAGCGGGATATGGTCCTTTAACACACCAATCTCGCCCTCCGTCGTTGTAAGCTCGACCATATCCGCTTCCTCCTCGAGGAATACCCGGTCGGGAGCAATCACCTGCAATTTAAAATACCTGCCTGACTCTGCCATTCGCTCCACTCCTTATTTGTTCTACATTCTCGCAATGACATCATCAATATTCCCCGCATTCAGGAAATAACTCTCCGGAACATCATCATGCTTGCCCTCTAAGATCTCCTTAAAGCCCTGGATGGTTTCCTGCACCGGGACATACCGACCTGGAAGACCAGTAAACTGCTCCGCTACATGGAACGGCTGGGAAAGGAAACGCTGCACTTTCCTGGCGCGCGATACAAGCATCTTCTCATCCTCGGAAAGCTCATCCATACCGAGAATTGCGATGATATCCTGCAATTCCTTATAGCGCTGCAAAATCTCCTGCACGCCGCGGGCTACCTTATAGTGCTCTTCGCCAACCACACGCGGGTCAAGAATGCGCGAGGTGGATTCAAGCGGGTCAACCGCCGGGTAGATACCAAGCTCCACAATGGAACGCGACAGCGCTGTTGTCGCATCCAGATGTGCAAAGGTCGTTGCCGGTGCCGGGTCAGTATAGTCGTCCGCCGGCACATATACCGCCTGAACCGAAGTGATGGAACCGTTCTTTGTGGAAGTAATGCGCTCCTGCAAAGCACCCATCTCGGTCTGTAAGGTCGGCTGATACCCTACGGCACTTGGCATACGGCCAAGCAGCGCGGATACCTCGGAACCTGCCTGCGTAAAACGGAAAATATTGTCAATAAACAAAAGCACATCCTTACCTGATTTATCACGGAAATACTCCGCCATTGTAAGACCGGTAAGCCCTACCCTCATTCTCGCTCCCGGCGGCTCATTCATCTGACCGAACACCATGGTGGTCTTATCAATAACGCCCGATTCTATCATTTCATAATAGAGATCGTTCCCCTCACGGGTGCGCTCACCAACCCCGGTAAATACAGAATAGCCGTTATGCTCGGTCGCTATGTTTGTAATTAATTCCTGGATCAATACGGTCTTGCCAACGCCCGCACCACCAAAAAGACCGATCTTTCCACCTCTCTGGTATGGGCAAAGTAAGTCGATTACCTTGATGCCTGTTTCAAGGATTTCTGTTTCGGTGGACTGTTCTTCAAATTTCGGGGGCTTGCGGTGGATAGGCATATATTCCACACCCTTTGGAGCTGGTTTCTCGTCGATAGGATTCCCCAGTACATTAAACATGCGTCCCAGCGTAAGTTCACCTACCGGTACGGAAATCGGCGCACCCGTCGCCTCCGCGTCCATACCGCGCACAAGACCATCCGTCGGTCCCATGGCGATACAGCGCACTGTATCATCCCCCAGATGCTGTGCTACCTCCACGATCAGTTCTTTGTCATGGTTCTGTATTTTAATCGCTTCATTAATCTCCGGAAGGTTTCCTTCCGAAAATTTAATATCGAGGACTGCACCGATAATCTGAGTGATCTTACCAATTTTGCTCTGTGCCAATTTATTATCACTCCTTTTCTCTTTTACAATTAACCAATCGCGTTCGCCCCGGCGATAATCTCCGTAAGTTCCTGCGTAATCGAGCTTTGGCGTGCCCGGTTATACAGCAGGGACAAATCAGAAATCATCTCGTCCGCGTTGCTGGTCGCCGCATCCATCGCCTGCATACGTGCACCGTTCTCACTTGCTAACGCCTGCACCAGCGCACCATAGATCAGGCTGTTGATATATTTCGGGATTATATGGTTTAATGCCTCTTCCGCCGCAGGCTCATAATTCATAAGCGTAAGATCGGCATCCGCACCATCTTCCTGATTTTGCTCCCCTAACTCGACCGGCAAAAGCTTTAAGAAGGTCGGGATATGCACAACCGTATTTTTGAATACGGTATACGCGATATAAATCTCTCCGATCTCTCCGGATGCGAAGGCTTTCAGCACCTCGCGCCCGATATCGACCGCATCCCCAAACATCGGCTCATTCATCACTTCGGAATAGTCCGCCGCAACCGTATAGCCGCGCCTTGCAAGTGCATCCCTGCCCTTGCGCCCGACTGCATAGATCACGGCATCTTCCTTCGCAATTTCGCTGCCTGTCACCAGCTTAATAACATTGGAATTATATCCGCCCGCTAACCCACGGTTTGAAGTGATTACAATAATTGCCTTTTTCGGGGAGGAGCCGGCATTCAGATAAGGATGTGACAAGGTACTGGACTTCTTTAACATGGAGCTGACCGTCTGATACATATAGTTGAAATATGGCAGGGAATTCTCCGCGCGCGATTTCGCCTTCTGCAATTTGACGGTGGAAACCAGCTTCATGGCCTTTGTGATCTGCCCGGTACTCTGGATACTTTCTTTCCGCCTTTTGATATCTCTCATTGAGGCCATAGCTTCACACCCTCTCCGTTATTTAATAAATTCCTTCTTGAATTCGGTGATTGCTGTGACAAGTTTCTTCTCACACTCATCATCGATCACCTTCTTCTCCCGGATGCTCCCCGGAATCTCCGGATATTTTGTATCAATATATTCGAACAATTCCTTCTCAAAGTTCCCGATATCCGCAACCTCAATATCAAGCAAATACTTCTTTGTCGCAGCATAAATAATTATAACCTGGTACTCGACTGGCATTGGTTTATACTGTGGCTGTTTTAAGATTTCCTTGATGCGCTCGCCCTGTGCAAGACGCTCCTTCGTGTCGGCATCAAGATCCGAACCGAACTGGGAGAAGGAAGCAAGCTCACGGTACTGCGCAAGGTCAAGACGGATTGTACCGGCAATCTTCTTCATCGCTTTAATCTGCGCGGAACCGCCCACGCGCGATACCGAAAGACCCGCATTTACCGCCGGGCGGAAACCGGAATTGAACATCTCCGTTTCAAGATAAATCTGGCCGTCCGTAATGGAAATAACATTGGTCGGGATATATGCGGATACGTCACCTGCCTGTGTTTCAATAATCGGAAGCGCAGTCAGGGAACCGCCGCCAAGCTTATCGGAAAGTCTTGCCGCACGTTCCAAAAGTTTTGAGTGCAGGTAGAAAACATCGCCCGGGTACGCCTCACGTCCCGGCGGCCTCTTAAGGAGCAGGGAGAGGGTACGGTAAGCAGTTGCATGTTTACTTAAATCATCATAAATGATAAGAACATCCTGCCCATTCTCCATCCATTCCTCGCCCATCGCACAGCCGGAATACGGCGCGATATACTGGAGTGGTGCAAGTTCGCTCGCAGTCGCCGCCACGACGGTCGTGTAATCCATCGCGCCGAATTCCTCAAGCGTCTTTACAATGCTGGCAACCGTTGATGCTTTCTGGCCGATCGCCACATAAATACATTTCACATTTTCCTTTTTCTGGTTGATAATCGTATCAATCGCAATCGCCGTCTTACCAGTCTGGCGGTCACCGATAATTAACTCGCGCTGCCCCCTCCCAATCGGCACCATCGAGTCAATTGCCTTGATACCGGTCTGAAGCGGCGTATCCACCGACTTCCTGGAAATAACACCGGATGCTACACGCTCGATCTGACGGTACTTTGTCGCCGTGATTGGTCCCTTACCGTCGATTGGCTGTCCGAGCGCATTGACAACGCGGCCTGACATTGCGTCGCCAACCGGCACCTCAACCACGCGCCCCGTAGTCTTTACAGTGTCGCCCTCATTGATATTTTTTGTGTCGCCAAGCAGTACCGCACCGACGTTGTCCTCCTCAAGATTAAGGACCATACCGTATATCTCATTCGGGAATTCCAGGAGTTCGCCCTGCATCGCCTTTTCCAACCCGTGGATGCGCGCGATACCGTCCGCTACCTGGATAACGGTTCCTACGTCGGATACCTCCAGCCTGGTGCTGTAATGTTTTATCTGTTCCTTGATTACAGAACTGATTTCTTCAGGTCTTAAATTCAAGAGTTAAGCACCTTCCTTCTATAAATAGTCTGGTTTCAAATTCCGGGGTTGCAACAGTCCCGCCCCGGCTCTGTTTATGAAAGCTGAATCCTCTGCAGCTGCTTTTCCATCTGCGAGAGCTTTGTACGGATACTTGAGTCCACTACCCGGTCGCCAATACGCACCACAAGCCCCCCGATCAGCGCCGCATCCACCCTGTAATGGATTTCCAGGGTAGCATAATCCGTCGTGGCAAGAAGCTTTTCACAAAGCTTTTCTTTCTGCCCGTCAGTCAATTCGACTGCGGAAACCACATCCACCACGCCGATTTTCTTATATTCTTTCACTATGGACAGGAAATAGCCAAGAACCGCGTCCAGTTCATCCGCCCGTCCCTTATCCACAACCAGCACCAAAAAGCCCGCCATATCGTCGGAAACCCTGCCGTCAAAAATCGCTTTCACCGCAGCGTTCTTCTCTTCTTTGCTGATTTTAGGATGTGTCAGAAGCTGCATCAGTTCCCCATTGTCCCGCAAAATCTTACGGAGAGCTTCTGCCTCCTCGTACAGGGCATCCACGGACTGCTTTTCCAGGGCAAGCTCAAATAAGGCATCTCCATAAACTTTGGAAACTATTTTCGCCATGTATCATCACCTATCTCCTTCAAAGCCTCATCCACGAGCTGTGCCTGCTTCTTGTCATCCATGCTTTCCGCCACAAACTTACCAGCCATCATAGATGCCACAGAAATCATTTCCTTCTTTACTTCATCTTTCATCTTGCTCTTTTCAAGCTCTATTTCCTTATTCGCGCGCTGTGCGATCCTCGCTGCTTCCTCCTGCGCCCCGGCTACAATCTCAGCCTCTTTCTTCAAAGCCTTCTTTCTGCCCTCGGCAAGGATTTCGTCCACCTCAGCATCCGCAGCATGTACTTTTGCATCGTACTCTGCCTTAAATGCAAGCGCGTCCTCCTTCTCCTTTGCCGCCGCGTCAAGATCCGCCTGGATCTTAGCCTGGCGTTTCGCCAGCAAGTCCCTCGCAGGATTGAACAGGAGATAGGATAACAGCATAAACAGGACAAACACAGCAACCAGCGTGATCAGAAGATCAGCAAGCATCTGCGCGTCAAGCCCGAAAATACGGTTCATCCACGCAAACAGGCTGTTTCCCTTCTCATCCTTAATGAGATTTTCTGTTTTGTCCACATACACCTGCTGTAAAACCCTTGTTCCCGCGTCCATAACGCTAAACAAACTGCCCACTTATCCGGCCTCCCTTCGATTCGTATTTTCCCGGCACCAAAGCGGGAAAGTGTTTCTTATCCCCGAATCAAAGTCTGCCGATTAACGGGTTCGCAAACAACAGGATAATAGCAACCGCAAAACCATAAAGACCGGTAGTTTCCGCCACGGCCTGCCCTAAGAGCATCGTGGACATGATCGTACCTTTTGCACCCGGGTTGCGGCCAACTGCAGAAGCACCGTGACCCGCCGCGATACCCTGGCCGACACCAGGCCCGATACCTGCGATCATCGCAAGACCTGCGCCAATTGCGGAACATGCTAAAATTAAACCCCTATCTGTCATTTCTGTTTCCTCCTTAAAATCAATTGAATTCGATTCGTAAGCGACCGCCTTACTCTTCCTCAAAATTGTTTGAGATAAATACCATGGTCAGCATTGCGAAAACATAGGTCTGGATTGCGCCGGAGAACACATCGAAATACCCGTGTAATACCGACGGCCAGATAATCGCGAATTTGCCGATCAGACCATAAATCAGCCCCATCATTACCGTGCCGGAAAGCACATTGCCAAAAAGACGCAGCGACATGGATAACGGGGTTGCCAGTTCACCGATGATATTGATCGGTGTCAGCAAGACCGGTTTAAATAAGTTTGTGATGTGCGCCATCTTCTGGTACTTGAAACCGTTGTAATGAATCAGGACGAACGTAATCAGAGCCAGCCCAAAGGTCACGCCATAGTCTGCGGTCGGCGGTCTTAGACCGAACAGACCTGCAACGTTGGCCAGAAGGATAAAGCAAAAGATCGTGCCGATGTAATTTGCGAATTTCCCGCCATGTTTCTCACCCATATTTGTTTTGGTAAGATTGTCGATTGATTCGACCATGTACTCAATTACATTCAGGAACGGTCCCGGCGCTTTTTCCGGATCTGCCCTCTTGATTACCCTGTTTGCTATCAGTGCGAAGACAACCAGCGCCATCATGATAATCAGCATGGTAATATGCGTCGTTGTCAGCCAGACTTTTCCGCCAAAGAAACTATATGGCAGAAACCCATCCACACCGAATGTCACACCCTCGTCGGAACTTAGCTGGATCAGCCGGCCTGAAACGTCTGATGAAAGCAAACTGCTAAGCAAACAGCTTCCATTGCCCACTTTCTCACCTTCCTTTGCTTAAAAATTTTATTACTTTATGAGTTAACGGCTGTAAATATGCCGTGAACTTCAAACATAACACCCCGGCAAGCACTCCAAAAACATGGAATACCTGCGTGAAATACGCACCGGCGGCAAGCGCTGCACCAGCCATTAAAAGCCGGAGCACGGCACTTTTTTTCATATATTTCGAAGCGTGCTCCTGATCCATATCAAGCGCCCGGTCAATCGTCACATACAGATGCCTTAACATAACTCCCGCAACGCCCGCCCCAAGGAGTACCCCCAGTGCAAAACGGTATGCTGCATCCCTTACAAAAATACAACCCACGGCAGCCAAAACCACGGCACACACTGCCAGTCCCACCGCCATATCCCGAATGGTTTCTGAGGCATTTAGCGCGTCCTCTTCCGGATCAATTGCGGGGATTTCACTATCCCCATCCCCTTCTTTTATAATAACCGGCTCCGCAGGTTCCTGCGCTTTTTCAGGTGTTTCCCATTCCTTCTCGTTCCCATCTTCACCCTCCGTTTTTTGAACCGTCATGGCTATCTTCTCCGTCATGGCCTTTCTCCCTTTCCCTGCGCCATAAAGCAAACTCTTCTTCCGCCTTTGCCCTGCTGTTTTCTGCCGCATCCTGCATATCCTGCGGCTTCCTTGCCAGATCCTGCACGGTTAGGCTGTCCACTTCCCCATCTTTATGCCCGCGATATTGCATTATTGTTTCCTGCCCCTGCTGCGCCCGCTCCTTCCTTAGGCTATCCCAATACGCTTGTTCCTGCTGCTCACGCTTTAAGTCATCCGCGTAAAAAGGCTTCGTCAATTTATAGATATTGCGAAATGCCGCAAGTATGCCAAACAACAAAAAAACCAGAAAAAAGAAGCCTGTCCCAAGCCAGCCGTCCAACCGGTAGCCCAAAAAGGCCGCGAGAAAGATTGGCACAATCATACTGATTCCAATCTGCGAAACCATCAACAATGCTTTTATAACCGGTCTGTCTTTTTTCAATGTAATAACCCCTATCTTTCGCTCCCGGATACATCCCCGAGGCTTATCATATCACAATTTCCCAAAAATGTATACAATTTCAGAGGAAAAATGTTAAATTTATTTTAATTTTATCTTTCCCACTTTCCTCTCCCGTACTAAAATTCCTTTTATTTCAAAAAAATGGAATTTTTTATTTTATCTTTTGTTACATTTTATTCTATCTCTGGAAGTTTTTTCTTGTATCGCGCACTAAAGCACCAGGACACCTAAATGTTCCAAAAGTATTTTAACCCCCAACAAAACCAGGATAACGCCGCCCACAAACTCCGCCTTCGACTTGTATTTTACGCCAAACATATTGCCGGCCTTTACACCGAATAGTGAAAGCACAAACGTAGTCACCCCAATCAGCGAAACAGCCAGCGGCATGTTCTGATCCAGGAATGCAAATGTCACTCCCACCGCAAGGGCATCAATACTTGTTGCGACCGCCATAATAAACATGGTCTTAACGTCTAGGTCAGCGCTCGCTTCCTCCTGTTCCTTCCCGAATGCCTCGCGGATCATATTCCCGCCAATCAGCACAAGGAGCACAAAGGCAATCCAGTGATCCACAGCCTTGATCTTATCGGCAAACGAAACACCCAGGAAATACCCAGCGGCTGGCATAAGCGCCTGAAAACCGCCGAACCAGAGTCCGACGGTAACCGCATTTTTCCATGACATTTTCTTCATTGCCAGCCCCTTACAGACGGCGACCGCAAACGCGTCCATCGACAGACCGACGGCAAGCACAAACAGGGTTATTATTTCATTCATTACGCAGCCCTCTCTTGATTTCCATGGTTTTTGATATGTAAAAAATCCCCAAATTATTACTACAAATTTTCTGTAGCAATCCCCTGCCTTAATGCCACGTCAATTATGAAATCCAGAAAATAACTATATTCCTGAAGATATTTTGCGGAGCTTACAGCGTATTCTTTCCCGTCAAATGTCAGGAAAAGTTTTTCAACCTCCATCTGCCCGACCTTCGCCCGACGGATTTTCTTTAACGTCCTCCATTCAAAGGTCTTTTTGGAAAAAAGGCGGCAGAAGGTTATTTCTTCCTTTGTATAGCGGATTCTGTCCGCATACAGCCAGATACCGTAGATAAAGATTGCTGCGGCAATAGCAAGCGTAATCGGAAAGATGACCATATCGGATCTTACAAACATCCTTGATAACTGATAGTCACCAATCTGTCCAAGTATCACTACACTTAAAACTAATAATGCGGATATCCCGAACATCACACGCGTTGCCCCGCGGCGCGCCATAATACGCTCCCCGCCCTTCCATGTTTCCTTTCCTTCCCGCACCTGCTTTGCACTGCACATGCGCTTTGCCATGGATGAAAACAGGTCAAAATTCTCCAGGGAAGGATCTGCTTTTAATAGCTTTTTTCCCTCCGGGCCATAAAGTACTAACCGGTTGCCTTTCATTTCCATCCGGCTGATCTGCGTCCATTTTAATTGCAGGTTGCCACGAAAAGGTCTTCCGACAATCAATCCATCCTCGTCAAAAAACACATGCTTTTTATAGAGGATATAACCTGCCATAAAGCAGAGAATACCTGCTAGAACCCCCAAAAGGATCAACGGGATAATAAAGGGTTCCTCACGGTGCGCCCCGTCTTTTACTGCACCCGTACCTACAAACACAAATAAACCGGTCAGTATGATACCAACGCCATACATGCTAAAACGCAAAGTCGGGTTCTGGCGCATCACAGTCTTATTTGGGTCAACCCGCTTTTCCTCGCGCCTGCTATTGCCCAACAAACCGACTATCACAGCAAGCAGCACCCAGAATCCCCATTCGATCAAATAAGTATATCTCATACCATTTCCATCCGTTTCTTCACCAAGTTATCTTACATAATAAAAATCATCTTCCGGCAACTGGCCGCCAACACTTGACGGATCCTGCCCATGCAATGCCTTCAGATACCCGCCGATGCGCTGTTTCATATCCTCGCCCTCAATAAAAACGATATTGCAGTATGGAATCGCTTTTTTGGCGACTGCCGCCTTAATAATATCAAATTTTTCCACAAGCTCTGCCGCCTCTTCCACATGTTCTGTCACATACTGCGTTGAGGCGCGGTATTCTTCCAGGAATGCATGAATCGCGTCCTTGTTTTCCTCGGCAAATGCCTTGTTTACCAGCACCACACCTGTGACAACAGAGCTGCCATCCTGTGCGTATTTCTCCCATTCCTCTGCCACATCAAGCGCAATGCGCAAATTTTCATTCTGTGACATTGCCACCGTCACATAGGGCTGTGGAAGCATTGCTAAGGCATCCCCTCCTTCTGCTAGGAGCGCGGCCACTTCTGCCGCCTCGGACTTGTACTCAACCGTTACATCCTTCCCCGCCTCAAGCCCCGCCGCACGCAAAAGATAATTCAGGGTATATTCCGGTGTTGTGCCCTTACCGGTGGAATAAATGGTTTTCCCCTTCAAATCCTCCACAGATTTAATGTCCTCGCCGGTTTCGACAATATAGAGCACACTGACCGTATTAATCGCCGCTACCTGAACCTGCCCACCGGTTTTGTTGTACAAAACGCTCGCTAAATTGCATGGTACTGCTGCAATCTGGATATTGCCCTTGACAATTTCCGCTGTAATCTCGTCCGCCGCACCTGCAAGCTGGAAATGGTACGTATTTTCTGTTTCTTCCTTCTCCGCTTTTTCCATTAATTCCGTTATTCCAATGGCCGTCGGTCCTTTGAGTGCTGCAATCGAAATTTCAATTTTTTGCTTTGGGATATCCGTATCCGCAGGAGCGCTTGTTGCAGTGGGAGTTAAATTGTCCGCGGCAGTCGGCACATTGGAAGGATCGGTTTCCTTACTGCCGCTACAGCCATAAAATACCCCCGCTGTCAGTATCAGTAAAAGCAGACCTGCTGCCATGGTTTTTCTAAGCCCTCTTTTATTTCCAGGGTTCCTTTTTCTTCCATAATTTACCATTTTCTTTTCTCCCTTTGCCATTTTTTGGTTCCCACCCCAAAACCTTCTGTATTCTTACGGTTTAATTAATATTGATTCCCTATGCCATCAGCTATGTTTCCCAAATTTCAGCCCGCGCTTTTTCTTTCCTTTCTTATCCTCCCCGGCTGCCCCCTTTTTCCTGTCCGTTTCCCCAATGATCTGCACCGGCGGTGCTTCCTCCATCCCTTCTTCTGGTACATTCTCCTCAAGCCCCGCTGCGGCCTGCGCCTGTTCTTCTTTCCACTGTTCATACTCTGCATCAAGATCCGCTCCGCCGGTAACCGCATCAACATAAGCCTGGTTTACCTTTATCTCATACGTTACATGTTTGACCGGGGGATCATATGGCTGGCCAACATCCTCATATAGCGCTGTCCCAATCTTGCGCACCTTGCGCTCTGCCTCTTCTTTGGCCCACTCTGCCTCCAAATCCGGACTCATGCGCGCATGCTGTCCCGCGGAAACCCTTCGCCGCGCCGCATACTTACTTTTTTGCTCTTTTTTAGTCTGCACAACCTTCCTGCCTGCCGCACGGCCAATGGGGGTAGCGGCCGCAGATGTTTTGGCCTTTGCACGCGGTTTTACGGGTTCTTCCACTGTTTGCGCTTCTTCTTTCCCGGCATCCGCACCGATTGGACCGCTTCCATCAGGGAGGATCCCATCCCCCTTCATCCAAACTGCTTCATCCCCGGCAGACACTTCCCCTTCCGGATCCGTTTCCCCAGATATCATCTCCCCATCCATCCGGGCTCCGCCTTCCTTATCCCCATCCTCTTCCTCTTGTGAATTGGACTCCCCATCCATCTCCCCGCCATACTCATCCTCTTCTTCGTACTCTTCGTATTCTTCATACTCTTCCTCATAGTCTTCCTCGTACTCCTCTTCCCCTTCCCGGAATTTTAAAAGAGCTTCCTCACGCTCCCTTTCCTGCTTAAGTCTTTCATTCTCGCGCTCAATCAGTTTCAAAAACTTCCCGCCCTGTGCCATCGCGCTAAGCTGCTGATGTATCTCCTCCTGATCCTCGCTTAGTACCTTTGCCTGCCGGTCAAGCCGTTCTGCGATGCGTGCGTACTGTTCCCATAATTGCTCCTTCGCATCCGCTAGCACATCGCCTAGCTCTTCCAGCATATTATCCGTATAAACCAGGGAGGCAGCATACACATCATCCGCCCCGCTTTGCGCAGCTTCCCGGATTTTCTCGCCCTCCCTGTAAAATTCGTTTATGCCACGCTCCCTAGCCTCCTGCGTGGCCTCGTGCTCATCCATCATGCGGATAACAGCATAATTCAGCTTTTCCAGCAAACGGAACACTTCTTTTTTCGGTACAATAATCTTCTCCCCGCCCTCATCCCCGAAAGGTTCACATTTCGCAAACAATATATGGATGCGGCGCATAATCTGTTCCAAATCTTCCATAGGCCACCATGCCTTTCTGGCTTACTGCTTGGTTCCGATATAGTGTACCACAGGCGGCTAAATATTTCTACCCTTTTCTTCACCCAAGTTTCTTCTTTTTATCTTCCTTTTATTGCAAATAATTTCTATTTCTTTCTAATTTATTTTAAAACGCATAAATATACAAAATAAGCCACATAGCCAAGCAGCATTATGGCTCCCCCCATCCGGTCAAGTTTGTGGCGCAGCAGCACACAGATTAGTAATAGCACCGCCGCCACTATCGCAATAACCATATCAACAACAAAGCCCGCCGCAAATGGAACCGGCAGGATCAGCGCCGTTGTGCCAACAACAAACAGGATATTTACGATATTGCTCCCGACTATATTTCCGATTGCTATATCCGCTTTTCCCTTGCGTGCCGCAGAAACACTGGTCACCAATTCCGGCAGTGAAGTGCCGAGCGCGATAATGGTCAGCCCGATAAATTTTTCCGAAAGACCGACAATCTTTGCGAGCGCGGTTGCGGCATCCACCGTTACGTCACTCCCGAACACAACAAGCGCCAGCCCAATGAGCACGAGCAAGAAAAGTTTCCCGATACTTGCTTTTTCCTGTTTCTTTTCTTCTTCCGCCGCCTTCTGGTTTTTTGTCATCCGATACAGATACAAAATATACAGGATAAAAAACAGCCATAATACCGCACCCTCCGCGCGCCCCACCTGGTTTCCAGTAATGCCAAAGATAAGCAGCAGGACGGTAATGCCAATCATAAAAGGCATCTCGTAGCGGACGGTTGACTTTTGAACCGCCACCGCGACAATCACGGAGGTCAGCCCCAGGATAACAAGGACATTCAAAATATTGCTGCCAACCACATTACCAATTGTTATATCCGCTGTCCCCTTAAATGCCGCCGAAATACTGACCGCCGCCTCCGGTGCACTTGTCCCCATTGCCACAATGGTCAGTCCGATCACAAGCTGGGGGATACCAAAACGTTCCGCGATACCCGCCGCCCCGTCCACAAACCAGTCCGCCCCCTTTACTAGCATAACAAAACCAACGACAACCAGAAGAACCTGCAATAATACTTCCATACTGTGCTCCTTTCCTGCAAAGTGTTTTCCCCACTTTTGCCTTTTGTTATAAGGGAAATATCTGGCAGTATAATATCCTGCATCACCCCATGTCCGCACGCAAAAAAGACTTCTGCTGTAATTAAATTACAACAAAAGTCTCGCTGCTTCGTTACGAACCGGAGTCCATGCAAAACTGCCGGACTCGTACTGACGATCCCGTAAACACCCTATGGATGCCAACTACTCCCCTTTATTTGTTTTTAAGATAACAGACAGGCTCCCGTTTGTCAAGAAATTTTTTCTTTTTATGGGTTAACCTTCTATATAAGCAACCGCCCAGATGGCGGGCAGGCCTTCTATCCTTATAAGAAATTCACATCACCAAAGCCGCCTACTTTACGGTTACCTTGCTATACTTGCCCTGGTTCAGCGCCTTATCCATCACCCAGACATAAACCACATCACCCTTTACAAGCTTTGCGGTCTTAACAGAAAATGTTCCCTTGCTGTTAATCGTTCCAGTGTAGATCTGATTCCCGACCCGGACAAACACCGTCGCGTTCTTCTCACCGTTTCCGGTCACCTTTGTTGTACCTGCCTTGTAGACCAGCTTTGTTGGCTTTTCCGGAGGGGTATTGTCTGTTTCCTTTAAAATCTCAGTGCGGAATGTAAAGTCTGAAGAACCCATCTGCCCCCTCCAATTTACACCGAGAAAATATGTACCAGCCATTAACGTAACTTTATAGACTTCAGACCATTCGCCCGCCTTAGCAAGTTTTAAATCGGCCACACCTGCTGCCTTTAAGTTAA
>CAMWUU010000018.1 GCA_947177515.1 uncultured Lachnospiraceae bacterium | reverse complement strand
CCACCTTTTATTTCACCCCCCTCCCCCGCCACCCCCCAAGCTCCTGCGTCTCGTGGGCTCGGAGATGTTGATAAGATACAGCCCTTTACCTCCCTAATGCCCCCCAGTCATTGCATCCTACCGGCAGAAAAAAGCCCCCGCTTTTTTCTGCCATGTGAAAGGGGTATCCCTCTTCCCCTCTTACCTTGCTAATGCCCCTTTCACATTATGTGCCCTGCCATATCCTGTATGATATCCGCCTTTTCTATTTCTGCATCGATTTTTTTCTGCTCAATCCGCAGCACGCGCGCCACAAAAGGGCTTGTTACTTTCGCGTCCCGGTTTCTCTTTTTCCGGTTTTCCAGTGTTTCCTGCGGCGTACTTTTTAATACTATGGACAGATCAACCCCTGTAAGCAATGGACTGTTCCCGTGCGTCCACTCCAAAATCAGCACCTCTTTATCCTTTGTCTTTTCCTCCTCATACCAGATTTCATAATCCTGCCGCCCCATTCGGCGCAGCCATAATATTTCTTCTCCCCTTTTAAAAGCGGACAATACCGAAGAAACCTCCGAAAAGAGCAGTTCCTTTTCTGTTCCCAGATAATCTTCCAATGCCCCATCGCTGTATTTTTGATAAACTGCCAGCCACGGATACTGCTCTGTCCATCTTTCCTCTGCATCTTCTTCCTGCATCTGCAACTTTTTTAATATATCCTGTACGGCAGCATCATACATCTTTTCTTTAAGCAAACCTGAAAGACCGCCCACCCTGAAAATCCGCAGCCGTTCCGCATCATTATACATCGGGATGCGGTGCGGATAATGATCCCCCGACAAAATAAACGCAGAAATCCCGTCTGCTGCAAAACGTTCCTTTAACAGCCATGCCATTCCGGTTTTCCCCACCCCGGAACCGCCGGAAATCGCAATCACCCTTTTTGCACCTTCCCCCAAATCCTGCATTTTTAAGCATATATGCGGATACAAAAGATTTGCATTTCTTCGCTGCGCATCCACAATATTTATATCCATTTTTTCCAATTGATCCATCCGCCCTTTCCCCTTCTTCCCATTACAAATCCTCGACAATGGATTCCTAACCCTTTTTAACCTCTTATAACATAAAGTTTCCCACCTCTAAGGCAGGGTTCCCAAACGAGAAGCCCCCACTACTTAGGTGGTGGGAGCACGTCACGTATCAATTATACCATTGTATCAAACGCATTACAATAATAAATAAGGAAGGATATAACAACTCCACCCTTATGCCCCCACATCCACTGCCTCAAACATCACCTGATACGCCGGATAATCGCCCGCCGTCAGCGCGATAGGCAAACCGCCTGCCATCAGCGCTTCTCCGGAATATATCTTCCCGCTTATATTCTCGCGATATTGCTTTGCCGGATCAAGCCCGGCAAGGCACATATAAATCACTGGCATATTCCCATGAATATTTAATATAACAACGCTTAACAATGCCTTTTTCTTTTCGGCATCCACCACCATCCAAGCGCCGTATTCGTCCGCAAAAGGATCGCTTATCCGGTAATAGTCCCCATTGAGCAGAAGCGGCGCAATTTTATGATATACTGCAATCTGCTTTCGAATCTCTTCTTTCTCTTGCTCACAAAGTTTCCCGAAATCCAGTTCATACCCAAATGCCCCCGTCATGGCAACCACTCCCCTGGTATTTAGGTTCGTACTCCTGCCCGTCTGGTGGTTTGGCACAGCGGAAACATGTGCACCCACCGCGGAGAGGGGATATCCAAAGGATGTGCCATACTGGATGCGCACACGGTCGATGGCATCGGTATTATCGCTGCACCAGATCTGCGGTGTATAATAAAGCATCCCCAAGTCGAAACGCCCGCCGCCGCCACAGCAGCCCTCCCACAAAATATCCGGAAAACGAAAGGTCAGCGCTTCAAGCAAGCGATACACGCCAAGCATATAATCATAGGAAACCGCGCCCTGCTCCTCTGCATTCGCAGAATAAATATCCGCAAGGCTCCGGTTCATATCCCACTTGACATAATCCACTCTTGCCTGCCGCAGGATAGTGGAAATTTTTTCCAAAATATATTCTGCCACCAAAGGATTGGAAAAATCCAACACAAGTTGATTTCTGGCGCGCACCGGTTTTTTCCCTGGAATTTGTAATGCCCAATCCGGATGATTCCGGTACAGATCGCTGTTCTCCGATACCATCTCCGGTTCAATCCAGATTCCAAAGCGCACCCCTTCCTGATGCACGCGCTCCGATAATTCTTTCAGGGAACAGCCCAATTTTTCCTCGTTAACCTCCCAGTCCCCAAGGGAAGAATTATCATCGTTGCGCTGCCCAAACCATCCGTCATCCAACACCAAAAGCTCTACACCAAGTTCTGCTGCCTGCTTTGCCAGGGCAACAATTTTTTCCCCGTCAAAATCAAAATAACATGCCTCCCAACTGTTGAGAAGCACTGGGCGCACCTGGTCTTTGTATTTTCCCCGGCAGATATGCTCTCCCGCAAAACGATGAAAATTATGCGAAAGACAGGCAAGCCCTTCCCCGGAATAGGACAGAGCCACTTCCGGCGCATAAAAAACCCCGCCCCCGTCTAATGGGTATGAAAACTGTTCCTCGGACAGCCCCATCACAAAACGGGTCTGGTCAAACTGATCCTTCTCAATCTCCGCGCTGAAATTGCCGCTGTAAACAAATGCCGCGCCGTAGCATTCCCCCGCCTGCTCCGTAGCATTATGCTGTGCCAAAATCACAAAGGGATTATACTGATGGCTGGATGCCCCGCGCGTGCTGCCAAAAACCTGCCTGCCGTGAATGGCTCCAACACGCTGTACATTCCTTTCCATTGCATGTCTTCCATAAAATGCTATCACATCATAATTCCCATACAAAAAATCCAGGCATGAACTGGATATTTTTTCCAGATACAGTTTTTTATTCCCGGTATTTTCAATTCTTACACTTCTTGTAATAATGTCGCATTCCTCCAAAACGCCGTACAAAAGCGTCACCCTAACACCGCATCTTTTATCTGCAAGCACCATTTCAAGTGTCTGTGCCACACTCCCCTTTGCATATGCTGCCGGAAGACCAGGAAGCGTATATTTTCCATCCAAAATCCGATGCCCCACATAGCGCAAATCGCAGTTATAGCAGCCGTTTTCCTCCCGGATTTTTAAGGCACAGTCCCGGAAGTCCCCGGTGCCAAGCACCGGGAACTCCTGTGGCAGTACATCTAAAGAATAGGTTCGATCCTCCCCCGCGTCATACGGGTTTCCGGAAAATCCCCGGTCATAAAAGGGAAGAAGATAATCCATATCCGCACTTATTCTTTTCCCGTAATATAAATGCAGCAGATATCCATAGTCATCCGCTTTCATCTGGTAAGTGGAATTTCTGGTGTGCAGAGAAAAAATCTTTTTTGTTTCATTATAAACAACTGCCATAATCGGGTTTCCTTTCAATCTTGCTATTATTTTACTGCCCCGTTTGCAACACCCGCAATAATCTGTTTCTGGCAGATAATATAAAATGCGACGATCGGGAGCAGCGCCAGCAGATAGGATGCAAATGCCAGATTATAATTCGTGCCGAACTGGCTCTGGAAATTAAGCTGCGCCAGCGGCAATGTATTTTTATCCCCCGACATAATTACAAGCGGTGTCATAACATCATTCCATGTGCCGAGGGCAGTAAGGATGGCAACCGTCGCGTGCATCGGCCGCATATTTGGAAAAATAATTGTCCAGAAGGTTCTCCAGGTACTTGCCCCATCGACACATGCTGCCTCCTCCAATGCCAGCGGAAGATTTTTCAGGTATCCGGAATAAAGCATGGTATTCATCGGCAGATAAAATACCGTGTAGAGCAAAATAACGCCGAACATATTGGAAAGTCCCATCCGTGCTGTCTGCTTTACCAGCGGCATCATCAAAATCGCAAACGGAACAAACATTCCGCTGACCAGATAAAGATAAAGAACATTATAAAATTTGCTCTTTGCCTTGCTCCGTCCCAGAACATACCCAATCAGCGAGTGTACCACAATGGACAGCGCGATGGTTGCCAGCGTGATAAACAGACTGTTTACAAGTGAATTCCAGAAGTCTGTCACCCTCATCGCCTCTTTAAAATTATCAAGGCTCCACCGCGCCGGGAGCGATAAAATACCGCGGATATTATTTGTCATCTCAGAGGGCTGCTTAAACGCGATGACCACTGCCATATAAAGGGGAAATGCAATCGTAATCAATCCGAAAATCAAAATCACCGTCAGCCCGATATTGCTTTTTTCTTTTTTATCCCGCATTATAATTGTTCCTCCTTTTTCCCTAAAAATGTCATCTGCGTCACGGAAATCACAACAATTACCACAAAAAACAGCACCGCATTCGCACTTTGAAAACCAAACTGCCCGCCGCTCATACCATTATTATAAATCAGGTAGGAAATGGATTCCGTACTCTGCGCCGGTCCACCTTTTGTCAATGACATAATCTGGTCAAACACCATCAGGAAATTTTTCATGCAGAGTACCAGATTAATTGTAAAAAACGGGAAAATTAACGGAAAGGTCAAATGGCGGAATTTAAACCAGCCAGTTGCACCATCCAGGGAACCTGCTTCATATACATCTTCCGGTACCGTCTGCAACCCTGAAATATATATGATCGTATTCATAGCAATTGACTGCCATGCACAGACCACTGCAATCGCAAGCCACGCCGTCTTTGAGTTCGCAAGCATACTATTTCCCTCAAATCCAAGCAGTTTTGCCAGTTCCGGCAAAATATAAGTAAAAAAATAATTGAAGATGTAACCGACCACCAGCCCGCCCAACACATTCGGCAGAAAATACAGTCCGCGCAGGGTATTTTTAAATTTGATCCTGCTGTTTAATGCCATTGCCAGCAAAAGACTTAAAACATTTACAATAATCGTTGTAACCACTGCCAGTTTAAAAGTAAACAGATAAGAATTTCCAACTCTCGCGTCCCGAAACAGATCAATATAGTTCCGAAGCCCCACCCAGTCATAACTTCCATACCCGCGGAAATTGGTAAAGCTGTACACCACGCCCTGAATCAGCGGCAGTGTGTTGAACAGGAAAAAAAGAGCTACAATCGGTATTGTGATCAGCAGAAAGGTACGGCTTTTTCCATTCTCGATGATTTCCCTCCATTTTCCTTTGCCATATCCTGCACCAGTCTTTCCCTTTTTGTTTTCCGTCTTCCCATTACCTTTCATTTTCCTTCCCCCTCTCCATGCTCCGTCTCATATTTCTGCACTTTTTCAATCCGGTCACGGTTGTAGCGCACCCACTCGGTATCAAACCTTTTCAGAAATTTGTCCGTATCCCCGTCCAGAAGATAGGTTTGTATCAGCGCATCCGCAGCCATCTCTGCCGGATAAAAATGATCCTGGAAATCCGCTACCCTTCCCTCTTCGATGTACTCCTTCATGCCATCCAACATGGAGGCCAATTTAAAATTTCCTTCCTTACATGGAATTGCATTCTGGTTATCCATATAAGCCTGCACATTTTCATCCTCCAAAAGGAAACGTAACACCTCATAGGCTGCCTCCTTATTTGGGCAATCCTCCATAATACAAAATTGCAGGTCGATCCCGGATGTCAGATAATTTCCACTTTCTTCGCTCGATGCGGGATAGACAAAGGAATCAATATTGATATCCGGATTTACAGATTTTATTTGCGGCACAGCGTAACTTCCAATCATAAACATTGCCGACTCCCCCCTGGCAAATGCCGTACATGCATCATTATAAGAATACGCCGCGAAATCTTTAGGACCATACTGTAACAGGGTCTTCATCTGCTCTGCCACCACCCTGTACTGATCCGTAAACGTGGTCAGCCCCCTGTTCACATCCCCGCATACGGTGGGTTCTGCCAGCGAGGATGCCGCACTGTTCCAAGGGGAAAGACAGGTCCAGGTATCTTTATACCCCATATAAAACGGCAATTTTCCTGCCGCTTCAATCTCCTCACACAATGCAAGCAATTCCTCCCATGTCCTTGGAATCTGCCATCCATATTCCAAAAACATATCCCTGTTGTATAAAATCCCGGCTGCATTTGCCATATAAGGCACGCCGTAAATACCATCCGTTGGCACAAATTCCAGATTTTCATTGATATCCAGATAATTTTGCCTTATGTTGCTTAGTCCGTCAAAATCCGATACATCCATCAAAATTCCCGCGTCGATAAAATTTGAATAATTATACTCGCCGCCAATCCCGATAATATCCGGGTTATCCTCCCGGATCAGGCGCGTTTTTAATACCGTCATCGCATCGTTCGGAGAAGATATTTTGAGTTCGATTGTATCATGGGTTTCGTTAAACTTCTTTTCCACCTCCTCAAAATACGTGACCGCCTCCGGCTTATAGTGCAGCAATTCAATTACCGTTTTCCCGTTATCTGCACCTTTGCCGCATCCCGTGGCAGATAGCCCTGCAAGAAAGAGAGTCGTCCCAAACAGAAACTTCTTATTATTTCTTAGCATTTATCCATTATCTCCTTTCCTGAACCCCTTTATTTTTTTATGTTTCCATTATAACATACCATAATGCGATGTAAAATATCCATATTATCGAAGTTTTATACCAAAATGCCGCTTTTTTATTTTTATCTTGTATTTATCTAGCATTTTGGTATATAGTAATAGGAAGGAGGAATTTTTTTATGCATGATCTATTATTTTCGATTTTTCCGAATGAGAAATTTATTGATCTTGGATTATATCAATATGGATGGGAACGCTGTGAACCGGCACATATGTATGGCCCGGCAGCAAGAAACCATTTCCTTTTCCACTATGTGATCTCCGGCACGGGCACTTTGATGGCAGACAATAAAAAAGGGGAAACAAAAACTTACAAAATCCGCAGCGGACAGGGGTTCTTGCTCTTTCCAGGTCAGATCAGCACCTATATCGCGGATAAGAATAACCCCTGGGAATATACCTGGCTGGAATTTGATGGTCTGCGTGTAAAAGAAATGTTAGATATTGCGGGCTTTTCCTTCGACCAGCCAGTTTATCATGCCACATCCAAAGAATTCCGGGAATCCATGGTACAGGAAATGCTCTACATTGCAAACCACTCCAAGGAAACACCATTTCATTTAATCGGGCATCTGTATATTTTCCTGGATGCACTGACGCGCTCAGTTGCTGCTGTCCGCCTGGGAAATACGGGGAAAATGAGCGATTATTATATTAAAGAAGCGATTAATTTTGTCGAACAGAATTTCCCATATGAAATCTCCGTTGAAGATATTGCGGCGCACTGCGGAATTAACCGCAGCTATTTTGGAAAAATTTTCCATGAATCAGTTGGAAAAACCCCACAGGACTTTTTGATTAGCTATCGTATGGTAAAGGCAACAGAACTATTGAAGATGACTGACCTGTCAATCGCAGATATTGGAAATGCAGTTGGCTATCCAAACCAACTGCATTTTTCCAGGGCATTTAAAAATACATACGGCGTTTCGCCAAGAGCCTGGCGAAGCCAGAATTAATACCTAAATTTTTTATTCTGCCAACTGCCAAGGGATTGCTACTTCCTCGCCCGTTCCGCCATCCGGGACAGTATCGGCATTATTTGCATAATCCGGCACTTCTTCATAGTAAGTTACCACCTCGTCAAAGAACGCGTGCGCCCAGCCATCCGCCTGTTCGTCACAGAGTTCAAGGTAAAGTTCCTCCCCAAGATATGCCGACAGGTCAATCACATAAGTTCCCATATCCGCCCAGGAACCGCCCGCTGCAAGGCTTGGGAAATTTACATCGCTAAAACGGTTCTGTGTATAATGCCCCACCTCTGTGCCATCCGCCTTGTACACGCGCACTGCTGCCGCGTGCCCGCCCATGCGCACGGAGATAAAGCCGGAGCCTGCAAGGGTAAAATTCGTTGACCTTACCGCCCAGGTATCCCCCTCCTCAAGCCCGTTGTTCCAGCCGTCTAAGTGGTAATTGCCTGCCTGATTGTACGGCAGCGCCTCCCCCCAGTAATTTTCTGCGGAGATCACGCCGGTTGCCTGACCTTCCACATAGCTCCACTTGTCATTTAAGACCGTCCAGCCTGCCAGATTTCCCGACTCAAAACCGCCGTTTGCAACCGAATTATGATCTGCCATCGCAACCACTGTAAAATGTGATTCCACCGTCTTTCCTTCATGGGAAACGCCGTAGGTCACATCATAACATCCCGGTGCGCCCATATCAAAGGACGCAAAGCCATCCGTATATTCTTCCCCGTTAAAAGCAACTTTAATAATTTCAAAATCCGTCACTTCCGTATCCCCGTAGGATGCCTTTGCCTGTGCGAGAAATGAGGTCAGATCAACAGTCCCGCAGTCCACTACCCTGTGCTGAATATAGGAATTCATCACCAGCGCGGCAAGCGGCACCGGATATGGGTAGTTATTATAATAATTTAACAGCGTAGTCAGATCATCGTAAGATGCGGAATTATATGTTTCTGCCTTGATTTTGTCAAGCTGCTCAATCTCTAGGGCGGCTACCTCATCAAGGGTCATGGAAACCCTGAAATCATCCACATTCATAAACGCGAATCCGCCGCCGTCATTTGCATCCACCACCTTTAAATAGAGCACCCTTCCCTTATACTCGCTCGCATCCACATAGACGCGCAGCAGGGTAAGCGCAAGCGCCGGGTCGCTGAAATAAGTATTCTCCACTTTGATCAGTTCCTCGTCCGTATTGCCATCGCACACAGCAACATAGCATTTCTGGTTGCCCGCGCCAATCATAAAACTGATGTAGCCATCCCCGGCAAGCGTAAATTTTGTCGAGCGGATCGCGCCGGTCATACTTTCTAAAATCGCGCCGTTGTTACTTCCATCAAGATAGAAACCGCCCTCGCCGTACACGCTTCTGTCACCCCAATACATCTGGCTTGTTGGAACCACGCCCGCATTGGAAAACGCTGTGCCTTCCAATATTTTCCATCCCGTCAGATCACCCGTTTCAAATCCGCCGTTTTTGATGGTGGTTGAGGTTTCATCCTCCTCGAACGGCTTTTCACCATAAGCTTCAATCTGCCGTTTATAGTCCGCCTCGGCTGCTTTTACCTCCTCCTCGTTTGTAAGCACTTTAAACGCGTCCAGATTGACATAGGAAAATTCCTGACCGTCGTCATTATCCGTCACTTTAATATATATATTTTTGCCGACATAGCCGGAGAGATCAACTACTTTTGTAATCAGATGGTCGGTGATAAATATACCGTCACAGTCCGTATTGGTAACTTTGGCGATAGCAGTTTCATTTCCTTCTTCAAAGAACTCCACATACACCTTCTCTGTATTTTTGCCGCCACCCATCTTAAAAGTAATAAAACCGTTTCCGCCAAGGGTAAATACATCTGAGGTCAGCGTTCCCTTCATTGCGGGATTATCCGCCGCCGTACCACAGAAAAAGAAGGTTCCGTCCTTCTCCATCGGCACGCCGTTTATCTCCGTTTTATCACTTAATCCCCGCACATTAAAGGAGGAACCGGAACGTGTCCAGCCCACCCACTGTCCACTCTCATGCTGCGCCTCAAAGCTGCCATTTACAATATCTGCTGCCGGTTTCCCAGAATCCTTATCCTTATCTCCATCCTCATCCTTGCCGCAGCCTGATAACCCAAAGAGCATCCCTGCCATAACAAGGCAGGAAAGCGCCCTTACCACTATTTTTCTGTCCATTCATTTCCCCTCCTGTTTTATTTTCCATCGGGCAGGAACAATCCTTTCCTGCCCCTCTTACCGCCTGCAATAATGGGTATAATTATGAAATTGGCTTCATCTTTGCCACATACAGGCTCTCCACTGCCATATCCCCATAGGAAAACAATTCCACACCCTGCGCTTTATCATCCCCGTAGCTGCGCATGGTAATTGCCTTTGTATCGTTAAAAAATGCTTCGATCAGGGAGCGGTCAACATAGATTTCAAGCGCCAGTTTTCCATTCTCTAAGGAGAGTGCGCCCGACACACTGTTGGTTGATGCGTCCGTCCCCTTGTTTTTCGTGTCGCCAAAAATCTTTTCTTCCTTCGGGCTGTAGGTAAAGAATGTCATGTTCCGGTTGCCATCCGACTTTACGCGGATTCCAAATTCTTCCGAATCCTTTGGTGCAAGAACCGCGCGGATATAAAGCAGATCGCCCTCCACTTTTTGCAATTCCTGATTTGCCTGTTCTAAGGTAAGATCCTTTACATCGACAAGTACATCGCCCTCCTGCTCATGCAGCGCGTCGATCGGCGCGATTTTTACATCCGTTCCGTCGTCGTTCAACCATAGTTTTCTTGTCAGACCGACACCGTGCGCCCATCCTGCCGAACCCTGCTCCGCCCCGTTTCTCTGATCCTGCATAATGCTAAACACGCACACATCACCGCTTACCGGATCGACTAGGGCACTTGGTCCGGTAAAGACATTACAGCCGTAATCCAGCAGTGCGGGCTGATTATCAAATTTTTCATCCGGCGTAAATTTTCCCGTTGTCACATCAAAATCGCCGAGGAAATAATATACTTTGTTGTCCGCAGTTGCAGCAGGTGCCGGGGAAATCATAAAAATATATTTTCGGATTGTCCCCGCCTCGTTGGTCAGCGGAATTAGAATCGGCAATTCCCAGCTTGTGCCGTAGAGCGCGGAAGGATTTTCCAGTTCATAGATCGGTCCCATATAGTTCCAGTCCATGGCAACCGTGCCATCGGACTTTAATTCCAGTGTCTTTGTCACGTACAAAATGGCGCTGCCGCCCCTTGTCTTTGTACTTCCCGTACACACAAGCATACACCAGAGATCGCCCTCCTTAAAGATATGGGGATCGCGGAATTCACCGATGCGCCCCTGTCCTGCCTGCTGAGAGATCGCAAGCTGGTCGCAGATCACCCACTCCGTCAGTTCCGGATCGGAAAGGTCTTTCGGGTAAGCAACGCCAATATTCTGGTTGGATAACAGACCATCCTTGGCAAAACTATCATTGCCTGCCGTGAAAAACAGGAGCGGGATTCCATTTGCATCAAGCGTGGCACCGCCCGACCAAACCCCATCCGGTGTAACCGTGTTTTCGGTCGGTGTGATGGCTTCTTTGATTGGTTTCCAGTTTACCATGTCCGTACTTACCATATGACCCCAGCAGATATTGCGCCAGTAAGTCCCTATCATATTGCTCTGGTAAAACAGATGGTACATCCCGTTATAATACACGGGTGCGTGCGGCTCGTTCATCCAGTGCTGGTACGGTGCGCCGTGATACTGTGGCCGGTAGATATCCCCGGTCAAAATATTTTCCAACCAAATATCTTCAAATGCGATTTCCGGTGCATCCTTAACGGTGATTTCTTCCTCGGAAAGTACGGTATTGTAGAGTTTTAACTCGTCCATCAACCCCGCAAACATATTGTAAGTGCCTGCGGCAATCTGCTCCGCGTCCGAATTTTTGCCAATAAGAAGCTTTTTGTTTTCTGCCGGGCTGATTTCTGCTCCCATCGAAATCCAGGTAGAACCGATTTGCTTTCCATTTAAGTACAGGCAAACCTGACCATTCTTTCCATCAAATGTTGCTGTCACCTGGTTCCACTCGTATTTTTTCAGGTTTTCGCCATCCCCCCAAAGCGTAATCCACTCATCGCCCGTGCCGACTTCAAAACAAAGCCGTCCAAAACGCTGATAGCCAAGCAAAAATCCCTGTTTCTTCGCCTTGTCATACTGGCTGACAATGGCAGTTAGATGCGCGTTCCCGGCAGCGGCGGCATTCGGGTCATCCCACTCAAATGCGCGCGGGGCAACCCAAACACTTACAGAAAAAGCTTCTCCGGACACACAAAGTTCCTCCGGGCTGTATTCCAGCCATGTGGAACTCCCGTCAAAAAGCAGCGCTCCGTTCTCAATACCCTTTTCTCTCCATTGTGGTTCCCGATCGTCCATGTACGCTGCATGGGTAAAACGATAATGCGCTTCTGTATTATCCAGTTTTTTTGCACTGTCCGCTGCAGAAATGCCACTCCCCTCGTCAAAGGCAAGGTGCAGCATCAAATCGGTGCTTTCCTTTCCGCCGCAGCCCACACAGGACAAACACAGAATCATCAAAGCAGTTGCCAGCACCATACACGGATAGTTCCTGATGCTTCGTTTCTGATGTGATGTGGGCAAATCTTTTTTCTTCCACAAAATTATTATCCCCCTCCTCTCCCGACTTTTGCCGGATGCTCATGTTAACCGTCCTGTCGTTTCCTTATTTCCGCCTCGATTTCCTCCCTTTTTGGCATAACCAAAAGCGCGCCCTTTTTCGTCGTAATTAAGGATGCGGCGCTGTTTGCAAAGTTAAGCATTTCCAGCAAATTTGCTTCGGAAAGCTGGGTAAGCCCATGCTCTAAAATATAGTGCAGCACACAGCCGCAAAAAGTATCCCCAGCCCCCGTTGTTTCTATGGTATCCTCCCTAAGAAATGGCGCGGCTTCTACCATTTTGCCCTGATAGTAAGCACGGCTCCCTAATTTTCCCATGGATACTAAGATAAGTGGGATAGGATAGCTCTCAAGAATCCACGCCGCGCCTTCGCTAAAGTCTTCCTTCCCAGTCAGCCATTGTATCTCATTATCTGAGATTTTTAAGATATCGCACTGCGAAAGCCCATAGAGTACCTGCTCTCTTGCCGTTTCAAGGGATTCCCAGAGCGGCGGGCGCAAATTAGGATCAAAGGAAATCAGCGCCCCTGCCGCTTTTGCCGTTTCAACTGCCATTTTCGTCGCACTGCGCACTCCTTCATGGGTCATGGAGAGCGTTCCAAAATGGAAAATTTTGGTATTTTTTAATCTCTCCTCTGGCACTTCCTCCAAAGTCAACATCATATCCGCTCCAGGATTCCGGTAAAATGAGAAATCCCTGTCCCCGTCCGGAAAGGTATGTACCATTGCAAGCGTTGTATGTACATTATGATCCATATACAGGCAATCCGCACAGATACCGACTCCCTCAATCGCTTTCTTTAACTGCTGCCCGAAAAAATCATTTCCAACTTTGCCGATAAAGGCTGTGCGATGTCCAAGTTTTTCAAGCATGGCAAGCACATTGCAGGGCGCACCGCCAGGATTCGCTTCATACAGAGGATTGCCCTGACCGCTTACGCCATGTTCCGTAAAATCAATCAGCAATTCGCCAAGCGCTGTTACATCCATTTGTTCCACTTTGCACCTCCACTCTTTTACTTTTCATCCGCATCCATAAGGTCATATTTTACAACGTCCATCGTTACCTTACCGTCCGCAAAAAACGAAATTCCATCTGCCTCCTGCCCGGTGTACATGGTTGCAGTAAGTACATGCTCCCCATCATTTACAAAAATTTCCGCGCTGAACCGATCAAGAATAATCCTAAGTTTCAGCCTTCCGCCCTCCGTGCGCACAAGACTGCGGCGCTGGTGGATGACTGCCCGTCTTGTTCCGGAAAATTTCCGATCCACCTTGACAATCCCCTCATAAGGCCGGAAACTGATGGATGTCTGGTAATTTTCATTCTGCGCAAAGCGCACAGCAAATTTATGGTAGATATTTTCTGTATCTCCTGGGCGCAGCGTCACTTCCATATCCACTTTCCTGCCTTTTACGCCCTCAAGTTTCATCACGTCCGTAAAAGTGATATTTTCATATCGAACCTCGTTTTTGCGCATATCTTCCAGTTCGCGCACCGGCTTTTGAATCAGACGGCCATCCTTGATGGAAAGTTCGCGCGGCAGGCTCATCTGCCCGAACCACGGCTGATTTGGACCATTGACCGGACAGGTGTCCCAATTCTGCATCCAGCCAATCATAATTCTTCTGCCATCCGGCGCGAGTGTTGTCTGCGGCGCATAAAAATCAATTCCGTAATCCACCGACTGATTGCGCTCCTCCACAAATTCGCCGTCCGCGCCGCAGTGCCCGATCAGGCAGAGCGTGCCATTGCCGTTATGATATTCAAACCCCTGCGGAAGCATTTCCTGTGGGCTGACAATCAAAACCTGTTTCCCGTCCAGTTCAAAAAAGTCCGGGCATTCCCACATTTTTCCAAATCTTCCCCCATTTTTTGCCAGAACGCGCTCAAACTTCCATGTATATCCGTCCGGGCTGCCAAAGAGAAGAACACTCCCATCCCGCTCTCCGTCACAGTTTCCAACTACGCAGCCGTAAGAGCCGTCCGCCCGCTCAAAAATCTTCGGGTCACGGAAATCGTTTTTACTGCCGCCCTCTGGCAGGCTGTTCTCGTCTATCACCGGGTTTTTCCCGTATTTCTCATAATCCGTTCCATCCCCAAATGCAAGACACTGTCTTTGCAGGACACAGTCGCCCCCCTCTGGAAGACTTATTTTTTCCACCCCGGTGTAAATTAACATCTGCCTGCCATCCGGCAAAGTTACCGCACTCCCGGAAAAACAGCCGTCCCGGTCGGAGGTGGTATCCGGCGCAAGCGCCGCCGGAAGATACCTCCAGTGTAAAAGATCGGAACTTACCGCATGTCCCCAGTGCATGGTATCCCAATGGGAACTGTACGGGTTGTACTGGTAAAACAAATGATATTCTCCTTTGTAGACCGAAAAACCGTTCGGGTCATTCATCCAGCCGACGCGGGGTGAGAGATGGAATCCCGGCCGCATTTCCTGCGTTATCGCTTTTTGTGCCGTTTCCTCATACTTTCGGGCATCGCGCAAAACCTGGCTTATCATAACAAAATCTCCTTTTTAAGCTTTTTCATCTTTTATTCGGGCAGGCGCAGGCTCTATAAACTACTCTGCTTTTCTTGCCTCAGCATAGCGGTTGTAAGCATCCTGATAAACCTTTAACAATTCCTCCATCCCGCAGCTTCTTCTCAATGTGGAAAGATAACTCTCCCACTCATCGTCCGTCGGTTCGCCATTTTTAATCCACAGACCTTCATTTTCCGATACGGTGCTTTCAAAATCCGCCTTATACTGGTCGATAATATCAAGTTCATCCTCCGTAAAAACACAGTCCATCGGATAAACCGCCGTGCTGCTGACAAATCCCATCCAGTAATCATTCAGATCCTGCAGACGCTTAATAGCGCGCGCCTCCATCTTAAAAGTGGTATTATAATATTCGCTTAAGATAAGTTTTGGCCCATACACCTCATACTGACCTTTTAATTCGCCCGCGCTCTTGCCAAATTTCTCCCTCGCCTCAGTGTCCCCAATACTGTTCCACAGACCATTTTCATCCTTTTCTGTAAAGTAAACGCCGATCGGTCCATACTGTAACTGCATCACAATCTCCCCGTCGTACCACTGATCATAAAATTTCAGCAGATTCGCAGGACTCTTGCAGGCTTTGGTAATACTTAAATTTCCGCTGTTGGTTGCACCGCCGGTACGCAGTGTGACATTGTGTGTGCCATCCGGTCCGTCAAGCACTGGCAGGTACACATAATCTTCTGCGTGCTCCCCGGTCAATTCATCAACTTCCCACCAGGTTGCAACCCCGACATAGCCCTGGGAACATTTGGAAATCAACTGTGTCTGCGACTGGCTGAACATCTCAATATCCATCAGCCCTTCCGCATACCAGTCATGGAAATAGGTAATCGCCTTGCGGTACTGATCGGAGGCACAGATAAATTCAACGGTTCCATCTTCCCTAAGTACCAGATCATTGCAGACATCGTTCGGCCAGTTTGTAAAGCCAAAGCCCGCATAGAAAATATTCTGTCCCCAGCACCACTGGTCAAAGCCTGTGCTCATTGGGATGGTGCTGCCCGCCGCATTCCCATAATACTTTGCGCTCATATCATTGTCCTGAAACGCCTTTAATACCGTGTGTAATTCATCAAGTGTCGTCGGCACCGAAAGCCCCAGATCATCAAGCCACGCCTTATTGATCATGGAGAACTGCGGAACGGAATAGATGCTGTAATCTTTATCGGCTCCAATACCAGCCGTCCCCATCTGCTCCGCTGCCGGAAGACCGTAAATCCCACCGTCGTTCATTGTGATTGCGCTGCGGATCTCCGGGTGCTTCTCCAGTATTTTTGAAAGATTCGGCATATATTCTTCGGTCAGGTACGGAGTCAGGTCAATAAATGTGCCGTCTTTTCCATAATTTGACAAATCATAATTACTAAAACCGACTGCCTGGAATGCGTCCGGAAGATCGTCCGTCCCGATGCGGATATTAACTTGCTCTGCAAGGGAATCACTCATTGTAATCCACTCAATACTGATTCCTGCGTTTTCCTGCATCTTATTTAGAACCGCATTGTCCTCATACCCTCCGCTAAGCGCGCTCATTCCGCCCATCACAGTAAATTTTGTCTGGGAAGTATCCGTTTTTGCAACTCCCTTTTCTGCATTCTCTTCCCCTTCCCCGCCACATGCCGCAAGGAATACCATACCCGCTGCCATCACGCAGGAAACCGACCGCTTTAATAAACCTGTTTTTTTCATTGTAAACTCTCCTTTCCAATAAACCAGCGCGGAGCCAATCCCCGCCCTTAGGTAAATCCCCATAAACAGGGATGACCCTTACATCCTCCCTGAAAATTCATTAAAACCCACACAGAACCGTTTTTAGATCCTGCCAGAAGGTAAAGAAACCTAACCTTTTACTGCCCCCGACATAAATCCCTTCTCAAAGTATTTCTGCACAAAAGGATATACAATCAGCATTGGGAGCGCCGCTACAATAATGGATGAAAACTTAATCATCTCCGTCATTTTATTTAGTTCCGCGTAACCGCCATCGATAATACCGGACTGGCTCGCGCTCGCGCTGCTCTTGATTAAGATGCCGCGAAGCACCAAAGGCAGCGGCGCATTTTCATCGCCCGGATAATAAATCATGGCTGTGAACCAGTCGTTCCAGTAAGCAACCATGGAAAACACTACCATAACCGCCATAATAGAACGGCTTAACGGGATAATAACTTTTAAGAAGGTCTTCCACTTGGACGCGCCGTCAATCTCCGCCGCCTCGACCATCTCCTTGGGAATACTGTTCTCAAAGAAATTTCTCAGAATAATCATATTTCCCACGCCGACACCGCCCGGCAAAAACAGCGACCACATTGTCCCGGTCAGCCCCGTCTGTTTTACAACCAGATAAGTCGGAATTAAACCACCGCCAAAGTACATAGTTATAATAAAGAAAATACTGATTGCTTTCCTTCCCGGCAGATCCTTAATGCTAAGCGGATATGCTGTTAGATAAAGCATAACAACGGAAAATATGGTTCCGATCACTGTGTACTTAATACTGTTCAGATAACCGGTCAGGATGCCTTCATCTGCGAAAACAGCCTTGTAGCCTTCAAAGGTAAACTGGCTCGGAAACAAAAAGGTTTTGCCCGCATACACGTCATATGGATTGGAAACGGAGGCAACCAGCACATAATACAGCGGGTAGGCCACGATAAATAATATAACTGCACATATCACAACCAGGATAATATCACTTGCCTTCTCGGAAAGTCCTGCTGCCTTTTTTGATCTTACATTCGCCCTCATGCCGCACCTCCTTACACAAAGCTGACATCCGACAGCTTTTTCGCAATCCGGTTAACCACAATAAGCAAAAGCAGGTTGACCGCGGTATTGAATAAGCCGATCGCCGTGGAATAACTGTATTTTGCGCCCTCAATACCTTGCTGGTAAACATATACGGAAATAACATCGCTCGTCGCTTTGTTCAGATCCGTCTGCAAAAGCCATACTTTCTCAAACCCCACATTCATAATACCACCCGCGCACATAATTAACTGCAATACCATGATGGGCACCAGTTCCGGGATATCAATATGGCGGATTCTCTGGAACATTGACGCGCCATCAATCTTTGCTGCCTCGTACTGTGAGGTGTCAATATTCGACAGCGTCGCCATATAGACGATAATGCCCCATCCTGCATCCTGCCAGATACCGGAGGAAATAAAGATGGTTCGAAACGCACTTGCCTCCGTTAAAAAGTCAATCTGTGTCCCGGCAATCAAATTGATCAGTCCGCCCGAAGGACTTAAAAATATGCGGATCATACCACAGACAACCATGATGGAGATAAAGTGCGGCGCGTAAAGCACAGTCTGCGTTATCCTCTTAAACCTCTTAAAACGGAGCTGGTTGATCATCAGTGCAAGAATAACCGGGATCGGGAAACTCCACAACAGACCATAAAAATTTAACAGCAATGTGTTTTTAATCATCCTCCAGCAGTTTGGCGAGGTGAAAAACCGTTTAAACCACTTTAACCCCACCCATTCCGCTTTCCACATGGAGCCGGTCTTAAAATCCCGAAAGGCAATCTGTATGCCGTACATCGGTATGTACTTATAAATTATGGTTAAAATAACCGGGATCAGAAGCATCAGATAGAGCTGCCAGTTGCTAAGGATGCGCTGCTTTATCGGTTTTTGTCTAAGCATAACGGATGAAGCGGCCGCCTTGTTCTTTTTCATATCACTACTCTCCTTTCTTTGATACTACAACGTTCCATTACTATTTTGTTCACCAATAGCAGACACGGTTATTGGT
>CAMWUU010000017.1 GCA_947177515.1 uncultured Lachnospiraceae bacterium | reverse complement strand
CTTCTGGCATTTCTACATCCAATAGATAAAGATCATAACAATTTTGCTTTTGCAAGTCAATAAGAAGCGAAGCATCAATGAAACATTTCACTTTTACTGTTTTTTGTTCCTGAAAATATTTCTCAATATCTTTTTTCACTTTATCAGCAAAACTACGCTCATCATCTATCACTGCAATCCGCATTGTTTCCACCTCCATCGATTTCTATCATAATTTTAATATAACATAATTGCAGAAATAATTCAATCTTTTTTGCTTAGCTTTTCCACTTTTTGCTGGTAATTCCAAATTTTAATTTGTCATAATCTTAAAAAATACTCCTTCCAATACAGGATTTCTAAAGATTTATTACGTATATTTTTATTGACATATTGAATAAAGTTAAGTTTTTTCACCCTAAAGATGAAATAACATACACCTTTTCAGAACACTTATCCCTTTGTATATACCACTCTCCGCTTTTCTAAATCTTAATTGGATAGTTCAAGGGGATATCAAATTGACCCCCTCCCCCGTTCACAGCCAAAACAGAGAATCTCATACAAATTGCACCCTTATCCTTACTCTGGCTTGATTTATCATAACAAAAACTCAAACCAAAGTTATCTCCTCTATATGCACAATGATTCGGGATATTACAAACACGATTTTCTCGCATATTTGATGAATCCCCTTGTTTTAAAGCGGCTTCTAAAATTTCAGATTGATATTCTTCCAATACGGTTTCTTGCACTGCTTTCTGTTCACTTAATATACGCTCAAAACTTATATGCTCTGCATCCTCTTCCTTCGAAGCCATTTTTAAAATATCTACGTTCTTTCCATCTTTCACATGCCCATCTTTACCATTAGCATTAAAGTCATTTTCCAAAGCCTGACCTACACCCTCCCCACTTTCTGAACAATCCTTCTTTTCTCTTGCTGTCTTCTCATTTTGCAGTATCAGTGTATACAGGTTGCTGCTCTGCCCTCGGTTCTTCTTCCGAAACCGCGCTTCTTTGCTGATATACCCTGCATCCACCAATTGCCTTAACGCCCGCTTTACGGTTGAGATCGAGATATGGAGTTGCTCCGCCATAGTTGGGATTGCCGGGAAACAGGTCAACTCCTGGTTGGAACGGTCAATTAAGTAAATCAACACGGATAATGCCCTGCTTTTCAGATTGCTTGCGTATGCCTGCTCCTTTAATTTCACCTGCTTTGTTGCCATCCTAAATTCCTCCTTTTTTTCATTTCAATACAACGAAAGAAAGCCATACAGACACTTTTTCCTACCTTGTATGGCTTTTCTCTCTTATGCTTCCATAGTATACTCTGCCACAACTTCCCGGTACACCCCCGCATTACACCCGCCGTCCATCAATTCTGGCTGATAACAAAGAAATTTGACCCTATGCTGCTCATCCTGCAACACCCCTGCCAATTCCTCCCGGATGCCCTCCGCCACAAACGGACATAACAACCACGCCCCCATCCCTGCAAACTCCCTTTTCAGCCACGCAGAGAACCCCAGTTCATGCGGCTTCGTACCACATACAAGCAACCTTTGCCCTGCCTTTTCCAAAAGTTCACGTTGCCCGCGCCACCTATTAGCATCACCCCCAAAATCATACACTACAAATTGAAACTCCCCCTGCGGCTGTTCCTTACAAAAATGCACCCCCTCAAACACCCATCCATCCCCTGCCTGCTCCATCCCATAGCCTTTTGCCAACATTTCCAAACATCCACTTTGGTTTACCTCCACATAACAGACGGATGATGCACCGACACGCGCCAGCCAGACACAGAACCCAACCGCCACCGTGGTAGTCCCCACTCTTGGCTGCGCCCCCACCACGGCAATCCCTACATCCTTACATTCAAAATGATATCGCTCCTTTGCCTGGATTTCTTCCTTTCTTTCCTCCCCCTGCTGTTCCTCCGGCACATACCGCAGCATCCCTTCTTCGCTCAGACACTCCGTAATCTCCTGTTGGATTTCCCCAATCTCCGTAGCACACACGATATTCCTTACCCCGCTTTCAATTAACGCCCCAAAAAGCGGGTCGGATTGTGCCAGCCCCTCGCAAATCACCGTTACCCGTGCCGTATACATTATCAAAAATTCCTCAACGCCCTGTGCAAACTCCCCATCCGTATCCCCAAACGCCGCCCGATCAAGCACAACATCCGTAAAATGCGAGAAATTCCGCATATCATAAACAATGAACTGCTTTAAGGAAAACCATCCCACCATCCGCTTAATCGGCATCCCGCTATCCGGTTCATACAAGCCTGTAAAGTCCAACAGGTTTGTATGCTGTACAGAAGATAAATACAAGACCATATCCCAATCCCTCCCTATTCTATTTCGTTATTGTTTCCTATTGCCCAGAACGGACCACCCGCCGCAGCCGCCTTTGCCGCTTCTTCCACTATCACCGCCAATTCCCATTCCATAGTACTTCTTGTATAGTTTGTTGAGTCGGACACCAAGACTTTTCCTTCCCCAGTCATCCCCCGCAAAACGATGAAATGGCTTCCCTTTGTGAAATGCCCTTTCCCCATCACAGCCACGACCAGTTTCCCCTCCGCAAGCGCGTCCACAATCCCCTTTGTTGTCAGATTCCCTTCCCATGTCAGCCCGTAAGCCGTTGCTGCGGCAGGAATCAGACTATGGTATGAACCATTCCCCTCACAATAATATCCATTTTCCACCGACCATCCTGCCAGTTCCACAGGGTCATGTACTTCCCCGGTCAGCGCAGAAATTACGGTTGCCATACTGACCACCCCACATCCTGCCTGCCCAATCGTATCGGACTCCCCATACGCCAGTTCCGCCCACCTTGGGTCAAACTGGCTGTAATACATCATCCCAGCAAACCCATCTGCAAATACCGTATCTTCGTAGGACTTGCCCACACCTTCCTTATAATCCTGCGAAAAAAAACTGATCTTCTGGTTATAGCCATATTCCTTCTGGAAGGATTCAATCACAGTCACCTCATCACTGCCAAATGCCCAGTCCATAAACAGCGTAATTGGGCTTGTAATCACATATAAAATTAAGGCAATTAGCAGCAACAGAAAAATAACCGGGGAAAGAATCAGGACGAGCAGGCGGGTTTTCGCCCGCCGGTTCTCCTTTTCCTGCTGTGCCAACAATGCCAGAACCCTTGCAAGTACCTTGTTTGTCATCCTATCGTCCCCCTGCTTTCCCCATATATGCCATCTTGTAATCCGGGATTTCAAAATAGATGTGCAGCCGTTTTGCCCCCACAAGGAACAGGGCATGTCCGCGCTTCCTTGCGAGCAGTAACTCCTGCTCCGCTTCGGTCAGGTCATAGAGTGCGGCGGTTTCCTTTAAGTTCTGCCCGTCCGTCCCCATCAGTATTTTGTAACACGGGATATCAAGTAACGCCTGCCCATACTGTTTGATGCTGTCACTTAAAAAATCCCCGACACTGTGGGAAATAATCGCCAGTGCGCCCTCATACTTCCGCGCCCGTTTTACCATGTTGCGCAGGTAGACCAGTGACTGCGGCACTGTTTGGTCAATCATCAGGTATGCTTCATCACAGATCAGAAGAACCCGTTCCTCCCTGTTTCGGCTCATCTGCTCCCAACACCAGGTTAGTAGGTTAAAATATTGTGTCCGCTTGATATTGTCACTTGTTTCCTGCAAGGCATTTGTATCTAGGACGGTAATCGAGCCGCCATCCCCTGTTCCCCCATCTACAATGCTGCTTTTTCCATTCCAGATAAAGCTGTCCGAACCTTCCGCAAGGTCATATAAAAGTAGTGCAAGATCGGCATATCCCTGCCGTTCTGACCCCTTCCCCGCTTTTTTCTGTATCAGCGCATACAGATCGGAAAATACCGGAAAATTCCCTGCATCCCACCCGGAAACATCCGTATCCCATGTAATACTGAAATTCTGGTAAAGTTCCACCAGGGATTTCTTCAGGATGGCACGCTGCATATCCGTGAGCGAGGGGATATAGAGATTGAAGAAGATTTCAAGGTTTTTTAAATGCATGGTAAGTTCGCAAAGACCATTATCTTTGCCATTCTGTTCTGGTAACTGTTGGGGTTCTTTTCTCCCCGTTTCTTCCATACCACTCCTCATACCTGTATAGAGCCGATCCGCTTCCCCTTCCTCATCGCGCGGTGACGGACGAACCTGTAACGGGTTGATCCTCCCCGCCGAACCACCCACGGCGTTTACCCAATTTCCGCCAAGGTTATGGCAGAGGTCTTTGTACTCGGACTCTGGATCAATGACAAGAATTTTTGTCCCTTTCATAAACTCTGACAAAATGATATGCTTGATTGCGGTGGACTTCCCCACACCAGAATTCCCCATAATCACAAAATTGCTATTCGTGCGGTCGCTGCCCCGCCGCCAGGTATCCACAATGACAAGCCCGCCCCCGGTATCCTGTGCAAAATAATACCCTGCGCCATCGTTGAACCCACTGCTTGCAAAAGGGAAACCGCCGACAAACGTGGAGATTGGCACAACCTTCTGCAAAATTCCCTCCATCTTTTTATTGGTTGCAAAGGAAGGGGAAAGATGCTGGAATGCTTCCTTCTGCAAGTTTGGGATTGTACGCATCTTACATTTCAGCACGCTTACAAGGCTTTCCGCACGGCGGCATACCTTCTGGAAACTTTTTTCATCCTTTGCCACTGGCATAATGGATACACTCATCAACCCCACGGTTTCCCCTTCCCGATCAATCTGTAGGATAATCTTCTCCCCATCTTCCGCCGCCTTTTCTGCCCTCTGGCGGGAGAGGGGGTCTTTCGCCCCCTCCGCAATCCCCCGCTGCTGGACAACACTGTGGGAGAGTGCGTGGATCAGTGCCGCATTGTCCACGGGCTGCCAACCAATGGACACGATGGTGGACGGGATGTTTGTGATCTTGGAAAGCCATTCCACACTGACTTTCTGCGGATAGCGGATCAGCCCGTATATTTTCCCAATGTTCTCCCCGATGGAAAGACCGTTCTTAGTAAACTCCAGCCCGACTGGCGTGATTACGTTTAATAGGGCATTGTTCCGTTTGGGGATGTCCGGTTTCTGTATTGGCTGTTTTTTTATGGTTGTACCCATGCTGCGTTCCTCCTTTGCGGGCTGCTAATGTACCAGAGTCTGTGCTGCCCGCTGCACAAACCTTCCGAGTGATAAATTTTGATTTTTCGCTCTTACCCTTTTGGCAGGGAAGTGATATCCGCTTTTCTATTATGTATTATGGGAATAACCCCTCCAAAACATAGATTATTGCAATGTTTACAATCTACTGAATTATCAATCCCCTTCTTTTTACATCTTTAAATCCCCCTCCAACGTTGGGATCGTGGCAAAAAACTTGGTATCCTCCAGATGGGTATAGGACGGGTTATGCACAAGGTTCAAAAGCCGCACAATCTCCTTTTCCCCCAACCCTTCGCAGGGAATACCGCACCCGGAGAATTTCTCTGCAAACAGTGCTGTCCGTCTTGCCAGTTCCCTCTCTGTGTCCCTGGTTTCACCCCCGTCCTCCACTTGTTCCCAGAACGATACATAAAACTGCCGTTCTACGATCTCCCCGGACAGGGAATACCCTGCCATCTGCAAAATTTCCTGCTGTAGTAGTTCCCTGCGCCGATCTCCCGCCCCCTTCAGCATGGACTGCATTTCTATGATGACTGGTAAGATATCGACTGGCCGGCTGACCGCAAGGAACTTAAACGGGTACTGGAGATCGGAAAGTTCCGCAGTGAGCTGACGGATCAGTACGCTTTTCTCTGTCTTACTGTAAAGGTCGATATTGACCTGGTGAATGCGCACAAAGGTAAGTACCAGACCATCCGTGGTATAAAGGTATTTCCCCCGGATATCCTCCACATTGATAAATTCCTGCGCTGTCTGCATGGCAGGACTTCTCCCGCCGGATACTTTCCCCGGCTTCTTTTTCTGTAATGCAAAAAGGAAAAGACTGCCGCCCGCAAGGGTGACAGCCAACATAACCATCGGGAATATAATCCCTCCCATTATCGTTCCTCCATTTCTTCCTGCTCTCCCTCTGCTTCTTCCTGCCTTTGGAACATTGCCTGATAATTCTGCCATGTTTCTGCCGCCCAGGGGGATTCCAACAACGCCTGTAGGCGCATAGAGCCACGGGAATCTTCCAGTCTTCTGCCAATGCCTGTACTATCATGATAGATGGCAAGCAGTTTATAAAAATCGGTAATTCCTTGTTCCTTTCCATACTCCAACAACCGCCGCACATTTTTTAGCCCTTCGTCAAGATCAACGGAGTATGTTCCCATTGTGCAGTAATATGGACAGTTCGGGTTATATTCCAATGTACAGCAATTTTGGTCAAGGTCAAGTGTGACCCACATTTCCAGTATCCCGCTGGAATAGTAATTTTTTCGGTATTCCCCTGCTTCCTCCGGTTCAATGTTTTGGAAAAACATATCTGCATCATTCAGACGTTTCCTCTGGTACACGCCATCATAGTCCAGATTCCCTAAAATCTCTGCAACGGTCTGTTTTTCTGGTAACTCTTTTTGGGCTTCCAACGCCTGTGATAACCGCAAGAAAGGGGACAAGGCATTTGCCCCATTATGCGCATAAAAATAGGTTTGTGAACCATCCTCCACCAGACAATAAATTGCCCTATTTCCCATACCTCCTCCTTACTCGGCTGGTCGGATATGCCAGTCATCAAACAGTGAGCCTACTACCATTAGGGCATCCGTCCGGCTGACCTGTAACATCCCCGCGGGTGTCCATGCATCCATGATTTCCGCGTATGTCACATACTGCCCGTCTGGATACCAGACCGGGCTGAAATGCGTGGGTCTGCCGTAGGTGCTATAGGGGTTGATGCGGAATTCAAAGGTGCTGGAATACCCTGTATTTAACCGACGCAACAGCCGCCAATAGGTGGCATACCCAAACTCCGGGAAGTATGCGACTACATTCTGCGCCCCGGTGACTTGGCTGCTTGGTGCATTGGAGGTAAGATGGGCGGATGCACTGGCATTGATCCCATACCCGCTTTTCATTGTCCTGCCGGATGCAGTCGGATTCTTCGCATCTGGCGCGGTTTGGAACGTTGCGGTCAGGCTGGCAGAATAGGAAAGCCAGTTGTATTCCCACCACCCATGATCACACCAATAACCATGGTCAACCCCTTCCCCGTCCACGTTGCTGTGCCACACCCAGGACGTGTGCCAATGGCATTCCCATTCGCCCCAACTTAGGCTGGCACTCCCACTCGTTCCGGGGGTAGATGGGATGGTAAAGCCGTCATTGCGGTCGTTTGCCTGTGGGTCTGGCGGCGGGTTTTCATTCAAGTCTACCACCTGTGCGGTAATCTGATAAGTATTTTGGGAGCAGTTGCTTTGGATATTGATAGTAATACTGCCCGGTTCGGATGGGGTATGCCATTTCACCCATGCAAGCTGCGAACCACCCTCCGGGATATAGATGGAGGTGTGGGAATATGTCCGCCCATTGATGGAAAATATTGCATAAGCAGGACTTTCTGGGGTTTTCTCCCCTGAGGTGGTCAACAAAACAGAAGTAATCACGTCCGTGTCACAGCGATATATAATATCACTGATTGGTTCTACAGGTGGGTCAGGTTCAGAAAAGCGCACTACACCAAGACCAAGTTTTGCCAGAATGGTATCATCATTTTGTACCTCCGTTGTCGAACCTCCCCACGCTGGGAATCCAAGGTCTGCGGTTTCTAGGAACATGGAGAGCGGGAGGTTTTTATGGGTTAGGGACAGCATCTTGCTACGCAAGTCGTTTCCTGCCCGCTTATTATAAACAGCGGCTTCTGTGGCGGTCATAGCGTAGATGATTCCACCATATTTAAAATATGCGATGGGTTCCAACAAAATCTTGTACTCCCCGCCGATCAGTTCCTCATAATCAAACCCCAAGGCATCCGCAATATCCCGGATTGTTCCCTCACGGCAGAAATATGCTTTGACTTCCTCGATGTCGGCGGTGACAACACTGCCACTGATAATACGGGGGATTGGGTTATCCGGGTTGACACAATAATAGTTTCCATTCCGTATTGCCAGCCCACTCCCATTGCAATAAGCAATCTTGTTCACCTTTCCAAAATGGATGGCGATATCATCATTGGCATGGTTCGAAAAATCAACAGATGCGGATACTGGTTGGTTATCCTCATCCCGCACAATCGTTATTCTCACCCCATCACGCCCATCCCAAATATTCTGACTGTTCCCACTTCCCATGTTTCCGCCGCCACCATCAATGTTTGGGTCACCGTCCGCGAACACAGAGAAAGGGGATGAAAAAAGCACTGCCAGACAGAGCAGTGCCAAAAATATTTTTTTCAATTTTAATCCCTCCATATCAAGATGGAATAGTTTTACTACTTTGATTTTACTGCACAGAACATCCATTCATTTTAACAATCAACTTCCTTTGCTCATTTACACATTGGATGCCCTGCGCATAGAAAAAGCGGATACAGCCACCGCCATATCCGCCGAAATTTATTACTTTACATATTTACATATCTCCGATGATATCCCCTGTTCCAGCATTTGGTGCTGTACCATGTGAATTTGGGCCTTCATATTCTACCCAGCCAAATCCCGGTACATAAATTGCACCCTCGGAAGGTGGTTCACCTTTTGGATCATCCTTTTGGGATGACTCCTCTTTGGATGGTTTCTCTTCCTTTTTTGGCGGTTTTCCCTCCTCTGAAGACTCCTCCTTCTTTGTTTCCTCTTTCTCCGGGTTCTTATGTTCCGGTCTGCAATTCCCGTCTTTGTCCGGGTTCTCCACTGGTGCGGTATCCTTATCATCCGTAGGAGGGGTTGGCGGAGGAGTTGCCTTTGATGGGGATTTCAGATTGCTCCCGGAATCCTCTTTTTTTGTTTCTTCCGTCTTTTCCTTCCCTATATCACCACGGTCTTCGGATTGGCTTTCCTTTTTTTCCGGCGGTTTGGTTACGGCTGGTTTTTCTGTAACCTGTGGGATATTTGTCACTTTCTTCGGTTCTGGTGTGGCACTTACCTGCGGCTCTGCCGTTTCATCCTTGGAATCGCTCCCCTGTTGTTTATTTTCCTTCCCCTGTGTGGTTGGGGTCGGCAGGTTTTCTGTCCCTTTTTTATCGTCTGACGGTTGAGGGCTTACTAGCTTTGACGGAGTTGGGGAAGTTTCTGCCTCTTTCCCATCATTCTCCAACCCATCCCCGGATGGCATCGGTGTGGAGGACAGTTCGCTTTCCCCATCATTCTGCTTTCTATTATCCGGGTTTTCTTCCCCGCCCTGCACGGGCATATCCTGTGTCCCTTTTGCCATATTGGTTCGCAGGAACAGCCCTGCTACAAGACATACGGCAAGGACGGATAACACGATAATCACAACCTGCTTCTTTTTGTTGTCGTTCTTCATAATCGGACCTCACTTTCATTGATTGGATGAACAGTTCAGCCCTATTTACCCAATTCTTCTACCCATCTTCATTATAAACGGAAATTTCCTGCGAGTCCAGGAATATTTTTCAATTTTATGGAATATTTTTCATCCTCCGCTTTTCTGCCCATCCCTCTTCTTTCACATTCCATTGCCCGATTCTTGAAAATCCCGTTCTATTTTGTTTTTTGAGTCATTAGAATTTGGGCATATAGGCTGCCCTTGTCCTTATTTCCATTTGGAACGGTGGCACGAATCCCCACCCAAAGGAGAATGGGACTTCAATTGTAACCCTTACATCCGCCTCCATATTCTGGCTTGCATTCCCCGGCGTAAGCGGTGCGTTTATGATTTCCACAAAAAGCCCCGAAAGACGGTACTCATACCCGCCAGTTTCCTGTGTCTGCGCCTTGACATGGTAGCTCCCCTGCCGTCTGGTTCCCAACAGTTCATCCAGCCGATGGTAGACATCGGAGTAATCAAGGTTTTCCACCCACTGGTTGCCAGAACGTATATATCCCCCTGAATACCCTTCCCGCAAACCATTGTAGGCTTCGTCGTAATTTGTTGTCATCACGGCAATAACCGCCTGTTGTACCCCATCCCGCACCCCCTGTACAATAATCATCAGCCGGAAAAATTCTGCTATTGCACAGAGAAGCAGTAAAAGTCCCAGGACTAAAGCAACCGTTGTCGGGGTGGAATTGCCATTTTTCCTTCTTAAAATTTTTCGGATACGGGAAATCCCCCTTTCTCTTTTCATTTATAATATACCTCCGATTTCCCCGATGCCTTTGCCTGAATCTCAACTTGAAATGAACCAAAGAAAAAGAAACTGACATCCACAGTTGTTTTTAATGTCACGGAGAGTTCACCGTCCAACTGTACCTTATTCCCCCGGAAATAATCACACTCCCACACAATCTCTGGGTCAAGCCCGGTCTGCGCCCGCATGGTGGCAACCCTACCAGACACCTCTGTCCCCCCGGTGATCTCCGCCTGCCGTACAATCTCCGCTGCAAACAGGTCAAGCTGCTGTTTTGCCGTGAACACGGGCAGGAAACTGACGGCAAGCGCAACCACCAGCATCAGGCAGAGAACACCAACCACAATATCCACATACCCCTCGCCACGTTTTGATCGTAGAACTTGTTTTAACATAAATCCCCCTTACATTCTGTGCATACAGAAGATGGTCTGCGCTACAAGCCACCATCCGTACCCATACCTTAGAAAATCCCCGACATCGTGCCGATGATCTGATACCCCATTACCCCCATATAGACCAGGATCATACAGCCAAGCAGCAAAAACGAATACCGCCGGATTTTGGGCGGGCGTTCTAGTGCCAGCTTCTTTAACCGCTGCAATTCCAACTGTTTCATGTCATGGGCAAGCATCCGAAAAAACGCCACACCATCATCGCCGCGCAGGACACCAATTAGTCCCCGCACCACATCGGAAAGCATCGCGCTTGATACCCTTGACTCAAGCCTTGTCAGCGCACCCTCATAATTGCCCGTCCTCATATCCGATACCGTAATGGCAAGTTCATTTTTCAGGGCAATCCCTGCATTTTTGCGGTAGGTTTCTAGGATGGAAAGCACATCACGGCTTGCCATCAACTCCTGCGCCAAGGTTGCAACAAAACGGGGTAGTTCGTACTCAATCTCCGCCCGCCGCCCTGCCACCAATTTCTCCGCTTTCCCGCTCTCCGAAAAGTAAATGCCAATCCCTACTGCCACAAAGACCAGGGAGAGGATGGGTGCAAAAAACAGGCAGGGGATGGCACAAAGTAACACCAACCCTGCCTTTACGATTGCAAGTGACAGGTACTGCTCCGCAGTCACCGGAAGTTCCGCCGACCGTAGGGTTGCGGTCAGTTTGCGCTGTCGGTAAGGGCTAATCGGCAACACCTTTGCCAGTTTTGTTGCCAGTTCCTCCAAAATGGCATCCGAATTTTTTGCCGCTTTCCGGTTCTGCCGGATCACCCCAAGCAATACTTTTGTTGCCCGGTAAGTTGGTATATGGAGTGCTTCTGCAAAGAGTAAATACAGCCCAAGGGCAAAGGGCGGGGCAAACAACAGTAAAATAAAATATTGCATTTTTCCTCCCATCTCCTCTTATCTTTTATATTCAATCGGTCGCGTATGTTTTGCTACCGCTGCAACGGACAGAAAGACCACCGTCCCACAAATAGCAAGCAATACCTTTCCAAATTCCGTATGCATTAACGTGTGATACCATTCTGCATTCAGGAAATACAAAAGTGGGATACTCCCGAACAATAACACCACCATTGTAATGTATTCCCGCACTGGCTGGGCAAGGAGCAAGTCAAGTTCTGCTGATACGACCCGCATATCGGACAGTTTTGCCACAATCGGCGGCAGCGTGGATTTTAGGTTGTAATCATCCTGGCAGGCAATCACCGCATCCACCCATTCATGGAACACGGCATTGTCCACGCCCTGCTTCATTTTCTCCAATGCTTCCTTTAAGTTGGAGTTAATCAGTTTTGTCTGGAGGAGGAATCCCCGGAACACCTCTGCCACGGGTGGATTTAAGTATGGCTCGTTCTCTTCGATTGCCCGGATAATGGTGTTCTTACCCCGCAGGTAACTGGTTGTGATAATGGAGAGTGCTGTTTCCAATTCCGTGCTGACCTGCCGTTTCCATCGCCCTGTTGTAAATTTCACATAATAGAACGGAAGCAGCGCAAACCCAAACGCCAGTACGGGGACTAAGTAGCCGTTTTTCATGGTCAGCGCAATCAGCACGCCCACAACAAACAAAAACAGCGACAGGATGCAAAGCATTGTGAACCTACCCGTTTTCCCTGTAACGCGCAAGGTTTCCTTGGTTTCAAGGAACAGACGCTTTATCCCCTTTGCCTGCCGGGGTTTCCTCCCCTGCAAAATCTGTTTCCTTAGCGGTGGGGTTCCTTGCTGGAAAAACCCTGCCATCCCCTCCAGAAAAGAAAAAGGCGACAAACGGAGTAACAAAAAACTACCCACCACCGCCAGTAAAAATGCAACGGTTACCAGTACTGCCATCCTGCCCGCCTCCCCACTGCATAGACAATATTTTCCGTTTTCAACATATTCCCTCCATTTCTTCAGATTCTGTGCATCCTAGTTCTTCCATAAAATCTTCATACCCCAAAGCATACATCCTTGTATCCGGGATCTCCTTCAGGTTTTCCACCATATCTTTATGGCTTTCTGGCAGGAAATCTGCCGCCAATTCTTTTACAATCTCTTGTAGAGAACCAAAATACCCCGATCCGGCTTGGATTTCCTTCCCTTCCCTATACAGCCGGAATCCATAACATTGCCCTGAGAGGTAGTCATCATAAATTTTCACTTCAGACAACAGGTATTGCCTTGCCTTTTCCATATTTTCTGTGGATGCACTGCCATAGGTTTCCTTTACCTCCCCCGCCGTAGCGTAAATCCATCCCACCTGCCTGGAATCCCATTCGGCATGTACTTCACGGTCAACAAAACTGGAAGCGGATATACTTAACCCGGAATGATCATAAAGGAAAAGAGGCAGCACGATGTTTTCTTTCCCTGCAAGTGCCAGCAAATCATGGTTTGGCAGGATATCAATAAGACAGTCAACGATCTCTTCCTTTTGTTCCTCAAATCCCCCACAAAAAGTTTCCTCTTCATACCATTCCTTTGTGTAGGCATCATACCCCTCCACCTTCCATTCAGACCCTGGCTGTCCGGGGGATTTTACCCCTGCGATTGCCCTGTTTGCCTGTCCTTCCCCTTTTAATGTTATTGGGATAGAAGTCAGCCGCACAGCATGGGATTGCCCAGAACGTACATAATCGAAAAGTGTATTTCCCGGTACAGTACGCAGCACAAGGTCTTTTAAAAAATCGTTGGGGGTATCGAAGGAATGTTGCTCCCCTAAGTTGTAACGTCTGTGCCAGCACACCATACACCCAAAAGTATCCTCTTCGTCCCTTGGGTTTTCCGGCTCATCATCCAGCATCACCTGCAACAGGTACGGCTCTTTCCACGCGACAAGGCTCATCCATCCCCTTCCTTTCCCGCGCCAAACAATTCCTGTTGTGCGCGCAGGCACATCCCGTTTTCACGCAGGCGTTTTAACAGCCCTTCTGAGGGGGACTCCACCCTCTCATAATGCCCGATTAGCTTTGTCCTCCCGTCTATGGTCTGGTTGTCTGTGATATGGAAGCGGTACAATGTCCTCATCTTCCGGCGGCTCTCCCCCGATACGGCATCCTCCACATACTCGCACTCGGAAATTTCCATGATCCTCCGGCTGTTATCCTCCAGCTTTTTTGCAAATGCCACGATCGGGAACGCCTTGGTTGCAAGCCCCATCAATGTTGCATCGTCCATGTCGTAAGACTGTTTGCACAATGTCACCATCCGGTAATAGGTATCCGCGCACGAGTTTGCGTGGATGGTTGTGATCACGGAATGCCCAGTGTTGGCGGCGTTGATGGCCTGCATACTCTCCGCCCCCTTCATCTCTGCTACCGCCACGCAGTCCGGGTTGATGGTCAGCGTGGTTTCCAACAGTTTCACTAGGTTAATGTCCTGCTTCGGGTCGTCCGAAGGGCGCGTTACCAGATGGACAACGTTGTTGAGGACTTCCCCACTTTCATCCTCCACCGTCAGGTCAAACTCGCGGCATCCTTGTTCCAAGGTGACAATACGCTTGTTGTAAGGGACCTGTCCCAAAATCCAACTCATCAGCGTGGTCTTGCCGCTGGAGGTTGCGCCCGTAATGCACAGGGAAACCCCGTGGCAGTAACAGGCAGTCAGCAAGTCAAGCATCCCGGCGGTCGCTGTCCCATAGTCAACAAACTGCTGTTTGGTCAGCTTCTTCGGGTTGACAATACGGATGGAGGCGGACAGCCCCTTATCCTGGTCAATCACGCCATCCCCCATAACCGTAATCCGTATCTTGTTGGATAGATGCCCCACCACGATGGTCTGTGCGCTGTCAAAGACCATCCCGGATTTATGGAGCATCCGCCGGATTACGTCCATTGCGTGCTGCGGCGAGTTAAAATGCTCCTTGCATGGCAGGATTTCACCGTTGGAATATGTGATTTTTACATCCTTCCACTGGTTGATGTTGATCTCCTCCACATCATCGCGGTAAAGGTATCTGCTTAAAAACGAAAACCCCGTCATCTCGCCATAAACCCGTTCACACAGTTCCCATGCTTCCATCCCTGCCACGCCAAGATGGTTTGTTTCCAGATATTTTTGGATATAGGACTGGATCAGTTCCCGGCTTTCCTCCGGGCTGCCCTCCAGTGTGGCGGCATAATGCCTTGTGATATGTTCCTGCACTTCCCGCAAAACCTCCGGGAAGGGACGCAAGTTCCCCTCACTGGCAAATATCCCGGTCTGGCTATGGATGTCAATTCCCTGCAAAAAACATTCCTCCTTCCTGTTCGAAAAAATACTGAAAGATATGGGTAAATTTCCAGTGCCAGGTCTGCATCAAATTTATGCTGAAGGGCAGTGTATCTTTTGCAAACCCGCCAATCTTTTCCGTAATGTTTTTTTCTACAAAACTTAGAATTCCCCATGGCTTTTTGAAAAGGGGAAGTGGAAATCCTTTGTGTCTTTTTCTTTTTTCTTTTTCTGTTTCTTTCCTGGAAGTTCTTCCCCTGCCCTTTCTTCCTTGTTTAAGGCGATATCATCCGCCGCTTCCAGTAAGCCCCTATCTTTTTGGTATGTGGTAGTTTTCTGCGGGATACTATCCCCCTGTCCCATTGTTATTTTGGATTTTTCCTGATCCTCTTTTCCAATAATGACAGGAAATTCATTTTCTTCTCCATCTGCTGACTTTCGTATTTTCTCCTTATCCATCCATGCAACTGTCCTTTTGATCTTCTCTTTTAAGTTATTTTTCTTTTTTGTTTTTTCCTCCATGGATACAAACATATCCACCCGGATTCGGTCAATCCCCATCTGGTAATGAACCCCCTCTGCGGAACGCAACGGTTCAAACAGTGCCATCTCATTCCCCTGTTTTTCCAGTTCTGCCGTATAAGGTAAAAAATAGTCAATCCCGCCATACTGCCCGGCAACAGCTTCCCAGTCCTGCCCGACTTTCAGATTCCCGACTGCCATCCGATGCTGCCCATGCTGATAGCGGCTGTCCATAAGCATTTGGGAATGGCTCTGGAAATAGGAAATCCCTTTTAAATCTGCCGTCCCAATCTTTAACATCCCATCTGCTACTTCTGCTGCTACAAGGGAGGCAGGGTCTGCTTCAAGGATGGATGCACAGTCAATCAGCACATAATCCGCCAGATGGCGCAGGGATACAAACAGTTCCACTGCCCTGTCATGTGTTACTTTTGGATAATGCATCAGGTTCTCCCCTGCACGGTATCCAAGCAATCCCAGATATTTATTTTTACCTGCGGGGATGCAGGCTTTCAAAATAGTTTCCTGTGTGACCCCCGGCGCGGTCAACAAACTTCCCAGCGAGGTATCGTGTGCTGTCCCTGCCGGGAGCAGTGTTGGGATTACCGGGGTGAACGGGTCGCAATGCACCACAATGACATTTTTCTTCTGCGCTGTCAGTGCGCACGCCAGTTTAATGGCAGTTGTAGTTTTTCCACTGCCCGGACTGCCTAGGATTGCTAACATTTTTGCATATTCCATACTTTTCCTCATTTCTGCGCTGCTTTTGCGCATAATAAGTTTGTGGATGCAACACAAACACAAACTTGCGCGTGAAATTTTCAACCTTTCACGCTTTTCTCCCATTCTGTCGTATAAGCGGCATTCTGATTTGCTTGGGTACATGGTGTACTGTTACAAATCCTTAAATTCAAAATCTTGGTTTTCAATCCTCTTCTTCCCCCTTCCCTTTTAAATTTTCCCCTGTTTCTTCATCCTTGTTGTTTTCCTGTTTCACATCTTCGCCGTCTTCCCCTGGGAGTTCTTCTGGGTAGAGTTCCTCCAGAATCCGCGCCTGCTCTTTTATAAAATACGTGGCGTTTTTATCCCCGCCCTGGCAGACTAAGGCGGCGTGGAGGTTTCCGCCCTGTTCCAGTTCCACCAAGAGCCTTGCCTGCTCAGGGGCGACAAGGACAGTTACGGTGGACGGTAATTCTTCCTTTTCCCCGTCCTGTTCATTACTATCCGTACCATCACTGATGGTTGTGGCAAGCACTTCGATATACTGGAGTTCCGGCGGGATCACCGTTTCCCGGAACTCCCCCACATTGTTTGCAATTAAGGAGATCACATCCCCCTGCCCAAGTTTCCCGGACAATCCGGCGGCAAAAGACTGGATGGTAACGGAAATGGCGCGGTTTGTTCCATCCAGCTTGCCGAAGTACGCATTTTTTGATGGCGGGATATCCGACACTTTGCCCACAAGGATATAATCCCCCTTGGAAAAATCCGCCGCCGCATATTTGCCGACCACATCCCCCATCTCACAAATAACATTGGCAGGCAGGTTGTAGCCGCCCACCTCCACGGTTGTCACCATCCGGGCGGTAATCTGCTCCCCCTGTTTGATCTCTGCATTCACACGTACTATGGTCTTGGTTGCCGCCACGGCATCGTTAAATAGCGGGGTCAGACCAAAGCAGACAACCAGCGACACCACGATACATGCCAGCCCAAGGACAACCCTGTTTTTTAAAAGATTTTTCATTATTGCTCCCATTCTGCCGCCAGGCGGCTTTTTTTTCTTTCTTCCCGTAAACGCATAAAATAAACGTATTGACAGGAAACAAACAAAATACAGGTATTTTGTCTGTTTCCTGTCTGCCAAAAAATTTGCCCTTTTCTTATAACAATAACGATATGAAGCACCCAACTGCAAGGGATGGAGCTAACGGCAGGCTTTGCTTCCCTCTATGGGAAAGCGCATTCCAGATAAGCCCTACTGCAAGCCCGTACCCCATCATTTCAAACCCGGTGGATACCCCAAGGGCAAAGCCGCTTGCCGCCATCAGTTTCACATCCCCGCCGCCAATTTTCCCCGTTGTAAGGGCGGCCACCAAAAACGGCAAAGGTACGAAGAAAAATCCGCACAGGGCAGGGAATGGCTGGAAACCAATCAGACCTACAAGCGCAATCAGGAAATGGAATTTATCCGGGATTTCAAGCGTTGCTTTATCTACAATACCTGCCATCGCAAGAACTTGGCAAAGCAGAATACAGCGGAATGCAAAAGCAGAAAAACCATAGACCGAGAGGAATATCACTGTCAGGGCAACTGGAACGGGGACAATCCCATAACATTTCCTGCTTTTTAAAAAACGGCACAATGCAAAACCACAAAGCAACCCGCCTGCAAGGGAAATCAGAAGACAGGCTGCAAAAAACTTAGCCTGCCCCATCCATACCATCATGCACTTTCCCCCTGTTTCAACCTCTGGATGGACTCCCGTATATCCATCCCATCCACCCCATCGCCCACACAGACCCAGCCGTCATGCCGTTCCCTTGCAAACAGTTCAACGCGCGGCACATCCCCCATCAGCCGTTCAATCCGCTTTCTTACCTCCTCCGGTTTCTTGCTGTGTTCCTCAATCGGTGTGTCGATCAGGCTATGCACCCCTTTTTCTACCCACTTCGGGTTGCCCCTGGTCGCAAGCAGGCAGAGTTCGGGATTTGCCCTTGTCCAGAAACCAAGCCCGAAAAACCAATGGTCTGTCTGTTTCCGACAACGCTTCACCCAGCAAAAACCAAGCGTTTTGTAAGTAAACCCCCAACGCTGGATGGTTTCAAGCCCCTGCAAAAGACAGGGGAATGTAACCCAAAGAAAGAGCGCGCAATCCTTGTCCGCAATCCCCACAATATCCAGCTCATAAATCTCTTCCGCTGTCATGGTATGGTAATGGTTTGCCGCACTGCGCCCCTTCCCGGAATACACATGGTATGACCAGGGCGGATCACAGTAGATGACCTTAAACTTCATTTTTCCCTCCCTCCTCTTTTTCCATTTCTGCCAGCCGTTTCCCGATTTCATATACGATGTTGACCGTCACGGCATTCCCCGCCTGCTTATACAACTGGGTGTCACTGACCCTCGCCGCCCTTGCCCGGTCAAACAGGTAATCATCGAACGACTGAAGCCTCCAACATTCCCTTGGGGTCAGCCTGCGGATACGGCAACACAACAACACATCTATGTTCCCGTTTGTCAGCACGGCATGGGCGCATTGTTTCCCCACACGCCCCCGTTTCTCCTCCCCAAAACATACAAACAGTAACCCATGGAGGTCCTGGCAGGTGCGGGTAAAGCTTGGGTCGCCGTCCCCCTTTATCCGCCCCCCCTAAT
>CAMWUU010000016.1 GCA_947177515.1 uncultured Lachnospiraceae bacterium | reverse complement strand
TTCCTGTATACTAAAAAAAATGTTTTTGAATATTTTCAATGGATTGTATCTCCCTTCCCTAAAGTTATATCCCTTTCCAGACAATGGGGAATTATACACTGGTTTTGTCCCTCTTGCTTTTTTTTTCGATTTTTGCTATACTTAATCCAATGTTCCATTCCCAGAAAACCGGATATAAGGGGTGACACAGAAAGATTATATATCATAACAAATCTTCCCTCTGTGCGTGATATATCCAAGCTGCGAAGGAACAAATCCGTGAAACCATGAGGCGGAAAAAATTTGCCCGTTGATACCAGGGTTATTTCCCAGGCGTTAATTCGGGCAGTCCCTGCCTTAAAATGGACATTTCCATACATTTATACCTTGTATTTTTGTGTGCCAAAAAACTGGTTTTCGCATGGATTTCCTGGCACAACCTTATCGATACAGTGACCAATATTCGTGTATGGTAAATTATAGCAAACAACGTATGTTATGGCAACTGTCATTTTTGTGGTCTTAATCCATCATCAAAAGCGAATGGGATTGCGGTCATATTATTACCAGAAAATATGGAGATCTATTATGGAAAATATACATTTTGATGAGGCCTGCAGCCGCGTTATCCACCAGAATGTAAAACGCGCTGGGATCGGCACACTAGCGGAGAAAACGATCCATGCCGTCCTGAAACATTATTATGCGCCGGATATTACGCACCATGAGAAAAAACTCGCCGGATTTGTGGCGGACGCATATACTGGCAGGGAAATCTTTGAGATCCAGACACGTAATTTTAATACCCTGCGCCGAAAATTAGACGCATTTTTGCCGCTGTGTGATGTAAACATTGTCTATCCGGTCGCCCATACCAAATACCTGCGTTACATCGACCCGCTCACCGGGGAAGTAACCGCACCGCGCAAGTCCCCAAAACACGGCAGTTGCTATGCTATTTTCCCGGAACTTTACCGCATTAAAACCTACTTGGACAACAAACACCTTCATATCCATATTGCGCTGCTTGATGTGGAAGAATACCGCTTCCTTGACGGCTTTAGCAAAAATAAACGAAAAGGGGCAACCAAAAACGATTCGCTGCCCCTTCATCTTTACGATGAAGTTACAATAAACAACACGGATGACTATGTGCGCCTTATCCCGGATAACCTTCCGGAACAGTTTACATCAAAAGATTTTAAAAAATCAGCGCATGTTAACCAGCCCCTCGCCAATGTATCACTTAATATATTAAATTTTGTCGGCGCTGTAAGGCGGGTGGGAAAACAGGGAAATCTCTACATATATGAAAAGAATAATGGAGCGCCATATGCATGAAAATATCCGGTCATGCTTACAACGCCCCATTATTGTCTTTTCACAATATCTGTTCCTTATCCATGCTGCAGCGCAATCCAAACAGCGCTTCTTTCAGATCGCTTTCGGATATCCTGCTATCTGGGAGAAGCAAAACCTGATATCATCCGCCTACTTATCCCCAAACGAAATTCCAAGCATCTTTGCACTCTCGATAATATCATCCTTCGGATCCACATATTTGAGTTTCCCCGCGCTTTCTGAAAGCGGAATCGCGGTCACATTGTCATTGCGCATAACCACCAGTTTGCCGTAATCCTCATTTAAAATCAACTTTGCACCCATAGCGCCAAGACGGCTTGAGAGCACGCGGTCAAACGGGCAAGGGCTTCCGCCGCGCTGCGTGTGTCCCGGCACCGTAACGCGTACTTCCTGCCCGGTCTTTTTGGTAATCTCCGCAGCAATTTCATATGCTGCCGACGGATATTTTGAATTTGCAATCTTCTCCTTGCGTTCCTTCTTTGAAAGCGCTGCGGTTTCCTTTGAGATAGCACCCTCTGCCACCGCGATAATGGAGAAGCTCTTGCCCGCCTTCTCGCGGTCACGCAGAGCCTTGCAGATCACCTTGATATCATATGGGATCTCCGGGATCAATATAACATCCGCGCCGCCGGCAATCCCCGCATGCAGTGTTACCCAGCCCACCTTATGACCCATTAATTCAAGAATAAAGACACGGCCATGGGACTCCGCTGTTGTATGAATATTGTCGATTGCCTCCGTTGCAATCTCCACCGCACTCTGGAAGCCAAATGTCACATCCGTACCCCAGATATCGTTGTCGATGGTCTTTGGCAGCCCTACCACATTAAGACCTTCCTCGGACAGCATGTTCGCGCTCTTTTGCGAACCATTTCCCCCAAGTACTACAAGACAGTCAAGGTCAAGCCTCCTGTATGTTTCTTTCATCGCCTGTACTTTGTCAAACCCGTCCTCAATTACGCGCATCTGCTTGAATGGCTGGCGTGATGTGCCAAGAATCGTGCCGCCGCGCGTTAAAATACCGGAGAAATCCTTCTCGGACATTTTTCTGTAATTGCCATACATCAGCCCCCGGTAACCTTCAAGGAAACCGTATACTTCCACTTTCTCCCCGCTGCTGAACAATCCCTTTGCCACGCCGCGCATGGTCGCATTGAGTGCCTGGCAATCTCCGCCGCTTGTCAACATACCGATTTTCTTCATTTTGTCCTCCATTCCGGAACGTCCTTCTTTCCATTCCTATTTGTGGGACGGCAACCATTTTTTAGTCCCGTCCGCACCCAGGCTGCTCCCCGCGACGTTCCCCACAGGAAACAACCTGAAAATAAGCGTATCCGCTTTATTTTTGATGTTCCTTTTGCGCAGGGTTATCCCATCCCGCCTTTGCCATCTATTGTGATGCCCCTTTTTTCGCTGGTTTTGCCGCAGCTCGCGAAGTAGCTTTCTTTGTGGATTTCACCGTTTTTTGCTCTTTCACCACTTCCGGTGCGTTTTCTGCTTCCTGTACTTCTGCCTTTTTATCGGCGGATTCCGTTACTGCACCGCTTTTAGAATTTTTCTTTTCTTCTTTTTTCCCGGCTTTTTTTGCCTCTTTTGCTTCTTTTGCTTCCCTTTCTTTCAATGCCCTTTCGGCTTGTTCATATGCCTGTTCATAAAAGAGTTCCTGCGAGTTAACTGCCTTCTTGCGCGCCTGCCTGTGTACATAAGTGCCATCGGACTTCATCAGTCTGCCCTTGACATTGTCCGAAAGCATCGTCTTAAACATCTGGGCAATCCGGTTGCTAAGCTGCTCCGATTCTACACGCACCGCCACCTCGATCCGGCGCACTGTATTGCGCGTCATAAAATCTGCGGACGAAATATAAAGCGCCCTGCGCTCCCCGGAACCGAAAATATAGATTCTGGCGTGCTCTAGGAACCTCCCTACAATACTGACCACGGTGATATTTTCCGTGTAGCCTTTAATACCCGGGTTCAGGCAACAGATCCCCCGGATCACCAGCTCGATTCGGACCCCTGCCTGGGACGCTTCAATTAATTTTTCAATCAACACCTTATCGGTTAGGGCATTCAGCTTCGCGCCAATATAGCCATGCCCGCCTTTTTTCGCAATTTCTATTTCCCGATCCATCCATTCCAGAATCCCCGGGCGCAATCCGTTTGGCGCAACCAGAAGATGCCTTGTCATCGGCTCGCAGACCTGTCCCATTGAGAGCGCATTAAATACCATAAGCGCTTCCAAGCCAATATCCGTAGACGCTGTCATCAGCGAATAATCCGTGTAAAGAGTTGATGTTTTTTCATTATAGTTTCCCGTTCCAATCTGGGTAATATACTGTATCTTTTTCTTTGTCTTGCGAGTGATCAGACAAAGTTTTGAATGCACTTTCAAACCATCCAGCCCATAAATAATGCGGCAGCCCGCTTCCTCTAACCGTCTTGACCAGCCGATATTATTCTCCTCGTCAAAACGCGCGCGCAGCTCAACCAGAACCACAACCTCTTTACCGTTTTCTGCTGCCTTAATCAGTGCATCAATTACCTTGCTATATTTTGCCACCCTGTAAAGCGTCATTTTCATGGAAACTACCTCCGGATCGGAGGCTGCCTCATCAAGCAGGCGCAAAAACGGCTGGATGCTTTCATACGGATAGCACAAAAGAATATCCTTTTTTGCAATCTGATCCATCAGGGGCGCATCATCCCGCACCATTGCACTCTTTTGCGGCACACGCCTTTCATAGAATAATTCCGGCTTTGTTTTCAGATGATCCTGTAACTGGAAGACAAAAGAAAGGTCAAGCGGAGATTCAATATAAAAAATCTGTTCCTTTGTCAGATCCAGGTACTCACACAATTTTTTCACAATCTCCTCATCCAGTGTACGGCTTAGCTCTGCCCGTACAGCGCACAGCTTTTTGCGGCGCTTTAATAATTCCACCATTGCCTCGCGGTAATCCACGCCTTCCTCCGCCGGCAGTTCCTCGAAAACACTCTCCTCTTCTGTTTCAAGGTCAGCATTGCGCACAACACGCAGCAAGGACTCTGATTTTATTTTATAGTGGTCAAAAATCTCCGGTGCAAAATGAAGGATCAGCTCCTCCACAAGCATAAAGCGGTTCGGATCGGTCTTTAGCTGGATCAGACGGTCAAACAGCCCATTGTTGCATGGCACGATACCGATCTTGTCACTGTTTTTCGCCTCGAGCGCCACAACCGCATAGATTTCCTTATTCTTTAAGAACGGAAATGGCTGGCGTTTTCCGACTACCTGCGGCGAGATCAGCGGGCGGATCTCCGTGTTAAAATAAACCTCAAGATACGCGGCATCCTCCTCGGAAAGCTTTGCAAAATCAATAAGTTCCACACCGCCCCTCTCCTGTACCTGCGCCATCAGATCAAAATAAATTGCATCCTTTTTCCGACAAAGTTCCCGGCTTTCATCGAGAATTGCCGCAATCTGCTGCTGCGGGTTCATTTTTGTTTTATTTTCCCGCAGTTCTGGTGAATACAGCATCTGATCATGCAGTGACCCGACACGCACCATAAAAAACTCATCCAGGTTGCTCTGGAAAATCGACGCAAATGTCAGTCGTTCCGCGAGAGGCACGGATTCGTCCGCCGCCTCCTCAAGGACACGCCCGTTAAATTTCAGCCAGGATAGTTCCCTGTTTGAATAACACTCCGCTTTTGTACTCCCACTTTTCTTTTCCCCCATTTTTTCCCTCTCCTTTCCTGCTTTTGCAATTATTTTTTTGGCATAAATCCCCCACAAAGTGTGACACACAGCCCATAGAAAACAGTTTTCAGACACACCCTGACAAAAAATTAAAAAACATATTGGGCAGATTCATTTAGCGCACTTATCAGCGGACTGCCGCGCCAACTATGTAGTATATGCGCAGTACTACAGTAGTATGATTCCATGTTCGCGGCAGGCCTGTCTCATTTCCTGTGGCCAGATGCTTGCCTGCACTTCGCCGACATGGGCGCGGCCAAGTAAAAGCATACACAGGCGCGACTGTCCGATACCACCGCCGATGGTATATGGCAATTCCCCACTAAGCAGCATCCTGTGATACGGCAACTTCCTGCGCTCCTCACATCCCGACTTTTTTAGCTGCGCTGCAAGTGAAGCCTCGTCGACACGTATCCCCATACTGGATACCTCAAGCGCACAGCCAAGCGTTTCATACCAGAATAAAATATCCCCATTTAATGCCCAGTCATCATAATCCGGAGCACGCCCGTCATGTGGTTTTCCATCGGCCAGCGCATCACCGATCTTCATAATAAAAACACAGCCATGTTCTTTTGCAATTGCATTCTCACGCTCCTTCGGTGTTTTATCCGGATAGCGTGAAAGCAGTTCGTCCGAATTGATAAAATATATATCATCCGGCAGATGGTTTACTGCCTGCGGATATTTATACCACACTTCATGTTCCATATGCTTGATCACCTTAAAAATCTGCCGGACTACCGACTGTAAGGTTTCCACCTTGCGCTGCTCTTTTGTAATCACTTTCTCCCAGTCCCACTGATCTACATAGCAAGAATGCAGATTATCCAGTTCCTCATCGCGCCTGATCGCGTTCATATTCGTATATAGCCCTTCACCCGGCAGGAACCCGTAGCGCTTAAGAGCCATACGTTTCCACTTAGCCAGCGACTGGACTACTTCCATCTCCTCACCCGGCACATCGCCCAAGTCGAAAGAAACTTTGCGTTCCACGCCATTTAAATCATCATTAAGCCCCGAATTTTTCTCGACAAAAAGCGGGGCGGAAATGCGTTCGAGATTTAATTCTTTCCCAAATTCCTTCTGGAACGTGTCACGGATGTATTTGATCGCCTCCTGCGTCTGCCGCACATCAATTTTCGCATCATAACCTTCTGGTAAAATCAGTCCCATATCTCATCCCTCCTTGTATCCCTTCATTCATGTTTATGCCCATGCATATCGCAGGCTTGCCTGTGATACTTCCCCAATCAGAAGTTTGAAAATGATTTTAAGTGATTTATTTTCAAACTTATCATTCAGTATACCCTTTTTTTTCCTACATCACAAGGACTTTTTCAATTTTTTTTAAATTTGTCCCCAGTTTTTTGAAATAAACTGCAATTAGTCTTTCGCATCAAATTGTATAAATTGATTGGAAATAAATCGTGATCACATTGAAATTAGTATTAAAATGTACTTATCATTTTCGTAAGTTTTTACCGATTTGTCTTGAAATTGCGTATACAATTAGCGCAATATTATAATATTTTTGGCGAAAGCCTAATTCCAGTTGAAATGAAATTTCCGCTTGCAGTATGATACAAAATCGTTTATACTATGCTCTAAAAGGGCGGAATACGCCGGGTTAAACCTTTTAAGCAAAACCGCCGGAAAGGAAGTATAAAGATTTATGGAAAATGAAGAAGTAAAACAAACTGCCGCAGGGCAGACAGGTACACCGCAGGAGGCTCCTTCTGCCGAGGAACCAGAAGTCATCCCATCGATGGCAGAATTTGAGTCGCAGATCGACCATTCATTCCGCAAACTAAAAGCAGGCGATATCGTGACCGGCACGGTAATCGGCATCTCGGATACCGAAGTGACCGTGGATCTTAACAGCTACGCCGAAGGTATTATCAAACAGGAAGAATTAAGCAATGACCCACGTTTTTCGATAAAGGCGGACATTAAAATCGGCGAGGAAATCTCCGCAACCGTCCTGCGCGAAGACCGCGACGGCAATATCCTGCTCTCCCGCAAACAGGCGGACGATGTGCTTGCATGGGATACCCTAAATACCATGATGGCAGAACGCACCCCTGCAACCGTAAAAGTTGCGCAGGTGGTCAATGCTGGTGTTGTCACCTATTTAAACGGCATCCGCGGCTTTATCCCGGCTTCAAAACTCGACTTAAACTATGTCGAGGATCTTTCCACTTTCGTTGGAAAAGAACTTGAAGTAAGGGTTATTACCGTGGATAAGGACAGAAAAAAACTGGTTCTTTCCGCAAAAGACATTCTTCTCGAAAAGGCCATTGCCGAGAGAAACAACCGCGCCGCAAGCCTCGCTGCCGGAACTGTGCTCTCTGGCAAGGTCGAAAAAATCATGCCGTTCGGCGCGTTTGTCGATCTGGGCAACGGTCTTTCGGGTCTGGTACATGTTTCCCAGATTAGCGATAAACACATTAAAACACCGAGTGAAGTGCTCAAAGTAGGAGATGAAGTAAAAGTCAGGGTCCGTGATGTAAAGGATGGCAAAATCAGCCTGAGCATGAAGACCGTAAGCGAAAAAGAAGAGGCGGTGGAAGCCGATACGGCTTTTAGGGAATTTTCTTCCGGCACAGAAGCCACCACCGGCCTCGCAGAATTATTAAAAAATATCAAGCTTTCCTAAAAGCAAACCTGCTTAAAAACCCCGGCGTCCGGTCTTTTTCTTTGATCACCTGCTCCGTAATTACCTGGAGCATCCCGTCTTCCTCGACCGGGCGCCAATTTCCGTCTTCCTCCTGTGCTTTTAGACCATCCTCTGGATGCCCTATTTCCTTAGACATAACAGGATCTCCTATTTGATAATCCCCAATTTCTTCCAATTCTTTTTCTTCCTCCTCAATGGCTTTCTCATCCATTACGGTACCATAAGCATCCTTCATCCGCTCCTTAACCAGGTTTGTAAGATAGCGCGTGCGCCCCTCTTCCTGTTCCGGGACTTTGCAGCTCTGCACCTCCTCATTGATAGCCACCATCTTCCGGTCAAGGAAAGAAACAAGGTCAGCGCATTCTTTCAGTTCGCGCGTAATATGATCCGGCGCATGTCCCTCAAATTTATAATATATTTTGTGCTCCAGGCTCGCCCAGAAGTCCATCGCAATTGTCCGAATCTGTATTTCCACCTTTGTGTCAATCACCTCATTTGAGAGAAAAATCGGCACGGAAACAATCATATGATAGGAAGTATATCCGTTCGGCTTTGGGTTTACAATATAATCTTTCACCTTCAACACCGTAATATCGCTCTGTTTGGCAATCAGGTCAGCAATACGATAAATATCATTTGTAAACGAACAGATAATCCGGATCCCCGCAATATCATTTATATATTTCACGATATTTTCCACCGTAAGCTCCCTGCCGCTATGGCGCATTTTTTTCGCAATGCTCTGCGCCGATTTAATGCGCGAAGTAATATGTTCAATCGGGTTGTACTGGTGCGCCTGTTTAAACTCATTATTTAATATCTCAAGCTTTGTCCCAATTTCAAGCAGGGCAGCATTGTATAAAAGCAGGGTGCGCCCCCAAAGCTCCTCCTCATTAAATGACATTGGCAATTCCATATTCTATATCACCTTGACTTTCTTAAAACCTTGTCCGGTACCTGTATGATGCGTGGGAAATCAAGAAGCTATGTTATACCTGTTGCTTTTCCTCACAAACATAATGTTGCACGGGCAAATTTTACACTATGAAAACCCTGTGCCTGCCATAAACTGCACCTGCAGGATGCAGGAATTTTTACTACCATGGATATCATATCACAGATTTATGAACAAAGCTTGAATTACCAGCTTTTTTCAGTAAACTTTAAGAATTCCTTTCGAATTTTGTCAGAGTTGACGCTATAGGAATTTTATGTTAAGATTACCGCATCAATATAATCAGGAGAGGTAAAAAATATGTTTTCACAATCCATGGTCGAATTAGGCCAGAAACGTTCCACCATCCGCGAAATCTTTGAATATGGGAAAACACGCATCGCACAGGTCGGTGCGGAAAATGTTTACGATTTCAGCATCGGCAACCCAAGTGTACCCGCACCGGACAGTGTGAGAGAAGCTGTCCTTAACATCCTTGACACCGAAGGACCAATCGCCGCCCACAGCTACACCAGTGCGCAGGGCGACGCTAGCGTGCGCGCAGTTCTGGCAGAGGACTTAAACCGCCGGTTTGGCACCCATTTTAATGCCGATAACTTCTATCTGACCGTCGGCGCGGCGGCAGCACTTTCCGCCTGCTTTAAGGCACTTGCGGAACCAGGCGACGAATTTATTGTTATTGCCCCGTTCTTTCCGGAATACCAATGCTTTATCGAGCGGGGTGCAGGTGCAAAATGCGTGGTAGTAGAGGCCGACACTGCGGCATTCCAGATTAATTTTGACCGGCTTCGCGCAGCAATCACACCACACACCAAGGCGGTGATCATCAATTCCCCAAACAATCCTTCCGGAACAGTCTACTCAGAGGAAACCATAAAAGAACTCGCCGCACTTTTGACCGAACAGAGTGCAGCAAACGGCCATCCGATCTTTTTAATCTCGGACGAACCTTACCGGGAACTAGTCTATGACGGGCTGAAACTTCCGTTTATTACAAAATATTATAATAATACCATCGTTTGCTACTCCTACAGCAAATCCCTTTCCCTGCCGGGGGAACGCATTGGTTATGTGCTTGTGCCGGATGAACTAGAGGATTCCAAAACTGCCTATGCTGCCATCTGCGGTGCGGGGCGTTCACTCGGCTATGTCAATGCCCCAAGCCTTTTCCAGCGCGTTGCGGCAAAATGCGCCGGACAGACGGCAGATCTTTCTGTCTACAGGAAAAATCGTGACCTGCTCTATGAGGGACTGGTCAAACTTGGTTTTTCCTGCGTAAAACCACAGGGAGCATTCTATATTTTCCCGCGCTCATTAGAGCCGGATGCCTCCGCTTTTTGCGAACGTGCCAAAAAATATGATCTGCTCTTTGTGCCAGGCGACGATTTCGGATGCCCGGGGCATGTCCGCATCTCCTATTGCGTCCCGACACAGCGTATCAAAAAGGCAATGATCCTGTTTGAAAAACTTGCAGCAGAATATCGATAAAAAGCCGCATCAGCACAGAAAAAAAGCGGAAAAACCCTCGACAACCAATGAAAAACAGTATATAATAAGAAGCAAGTGTGAAAAGGGCATGGAGCATTTATGCCCCACAAAACTGCCCCTTCCACATTGCGGATGTACCGCGCAATTTGATACATGGTTTATACTGGGAGTAAAGTGTGAAAAGAACCGGAAGTTTTACGCTGCGCAAGACTTTACGGTCGGCTCCTAAAACAGTCGCAGCAGGGAGGTTAAAAATGGAAAAACTTTTGTTAAAAGCATGTCAGAACGGGCAAAAAGGTGTGGTCATGTCCTTCTTAAAAAAGGATGGGATCAATGTCAACGCGGTGGACGAGATGGGTTTTGCGCCACTCCACTATGCCTGCAAAAAAGGGTACCGTGATATTGTAAAACTGCTCCTTGACAAAGAAGCGGATGTGAACCTGATCTCAAACGAGAGTGTCACACCGCTACATATGGCGGTGGGTTCAGGCAACAAGGAGGTTATCAAACTCCTCGTTGACGCGGGCGCGGATATCAACGCAACAGACCGCGGTGGCAGAACCGCCCTGATCTATGCTGTGGAAGCAAAAAAAGCGGAAGCGGCCAGATATCTGGTGGAAATTGGCGCAGATCTTTCTATTATGGACAACCAGAACCATACCGCACTCGACTATGCGAACGCACTTGGCCTTGTACAACTTATCGAGAGCATGTCAAAAGAAAATGCGGGAAACGCGGATGCCTTCGGTAATACCCCCCTCCACCAGGCATGCTACAATGAACAGGGGGAAGTCGTAAAGGCCATGCTTGCAAAGGGAAACCTTGATATTAACGCACGAAATGACAGCAAGCAGACCCCCCTCTATGTCGCAGCAGCCCAGGACAACCTCCTGATCGCAGAACTGCTCCTTGAGGCAGGCGCGGATACCAATATCAGCGGCAACAACGGATGCGCCCCCCTGCATGTTGCCGCAACAAACCGCAACGAACGCCTGGTAAAAAAGCTCCTAGAACACGGTGCAAACATCAACGAGCGCGACGAGGACGGCGAAACTGCACTGATCATCGCAGCAAAACAGGGCAGCAACTACATTGTGGAGGCACTGATCGAAAAAGGTGCGGATGTTACCTACGCGGATCTTACAGAGCACACGGCACTCTACTATGCAACCGAAGCGGGCTACAATGATATTGTAGAAAAGCTTCTCGTCGCAGGTGCAGAAAATTAACAGGGGGTTATATTATGGATATCAATGAACTGAAAAAAATGCTTGGGGATTCCCTTACCAGCCACCAGACCAAATACATCCCATGGTGGACTTGTGAATTTAATGAAACCTTGTACCGCTCCCATCTTATCACCCAACAGGAGGTACAGCAAGCAGAGGACTGCCTGGCAAACTGCGACAAAGCCACCCTTACCGATACCTCCTGCAATGGCGGCTTAAGCCTCTTCCATCTGCTTGTATGGTGCAATTTCTATCATGCGGTGGAAAAAATCCTCAATGATGGGGCGCTTAACATTGATGTCAATATAACAGACGGCAAGGGCAGGGGACTGACACCGCTTATGCTCGCCTGCTGCCGCGCCAACTATAATATGGCAAAACTTCTGATTGACCATGGTGCGGATACAGGGGCAGTCAACACAGCGGGGCAGAATATGTGGCATATCCTTGCCTATCCGCATCTTGAGGATTTCAAGAACGGCTTTGAGTGCCAGAACTACAGTATGGATCAGCGCGGTCCGATCGCGGAACTTTTTTCAGACGGGGTCAACGCAACAAACCCGGAGGGACTAACACCACTTACTTCCCTGTTGCAGGGTGAGAACACCAACCTTTCCTGGGCATTAACCGAAGTATTCCTAAAAAAGGGTGCGCAGACGGATTATGTTGACGAGAAAGGCAATACCCTGCTTTTAATGGCCATCCACAAGCGCCATATGACAGCGGCGCTGCTGCTCGCAAAATGCGACAATATGATCAATACCCCGAACGCGGATGGGGAAACCCCAATGCAGGCCGCAGCCAAGACTTACAACGAAGGGCTTTGCTTAGCGCTAAAAGATGCCGGCGCAAACGAGGACTGCGAGGCAAGCCGCATGGACATGGCCAATTTAAGCCGCATCACCAGCAATGAATTCGCAAGCTTTTCTGTTGATGATCGGGATAGGATTTCCACTGCGCTCTATCTCGCGAAAAAGCTGATTTCAAAGATTGACCCGGACGATGACGACGATATGGGATATCTTGAAAGCATCCTCCACAACGCCCTGGTAAATGATGAAAAATGTCAGGTGCTTGACCTGTTCCAGGAAGCGGGCATTGATTTTGTTGCACCAATCCATAGCCACGGCAGCGTATTCTGCCTTCGGGACAAATGCATTTCAGGTCGTTATGGTCTGTATGTCATCAAGAAACTTATCGAACTCGGCGTAGATATGGACGAAGCGGTTCTGCAGGGCAGAACCCCAGCCAACCTGCTCGCAGCATGCGAAAAGAGGAACATGATGTTTTCCAAGCAGAAAGACGACTACGTGGAGAGTGTGGCACCACTGTTTACCAAAGAATCCATGGAACAGATCGACAATAATGGGGTTTGTGCTGTACACTGGGCGGCAAGAAACGGTCATCTTGAAATGCTTCAGATCATGTTGGAAAAAGGTGTTAACTTAAATATCACGCAGGACCAGCCGGCCGAATCCGGCAACACCCCGCTTCATGTGGCATGCATCTACGGGCATAGCGATATTGTTAAATTCCTGGAGGAAAACGGGGGCGACAGTTCCATCGCAAATATTAACGGGGAACTTCCGGCACATCATGCTGTGACAAAAAAGAAATTTGGCGGTGACTTAGATTCCAAAGAGAGGGCGAAAGTACTTAGGGAACTTAAAACCCTGGACGGTGCCAGAAATGACGGCAAGACCCCACTGATGCTTTTAATGTCAACGGATATCAGCACCATAAACGAACTTTTGCCAATCTTCCTTGAGAAAGGTGTGGACGTAAATGCCACGGATAATGTCGGAAATACAGCACTGATCTTAAATACTAAGAATTTGAATATGTGCTCTAAAGATGCTGTCAAAGAACTGGTACGGGCGGGCGCGGATGTCAATATGGCAGACAATACGGGCAACACGGCGCTTTATTATACGCTGAAATACGGCCATCAGGAGATTGCGCGCTTCCTGGTTAAAAAGGGTGCGGATTACAACCACACCAACAACAAGGGAGAAAACTGTGTCCAAATTGCCGTGGAAAAGGGTTACGACACAATACTTGAACTGATGACAGATATCAAGTAACCAAACCAACCAAAGATCATAAACCGAGTCAAAATAAAAGATGGCAGCAAATATATTTTGCTGCCACCCTTTGTTTTCATTTCATCCATTCTTTACACTGGTGCATGTTAAAAGCCTGCCTGCGATACTGTATCCATAACCTTACTATTCAAATTCCTTCACCAATTCATAGGAATAGTGGTAGATACTTGCGAATAAATCATCATCGTATCCCTGCTGCCAATACTCGTCTTCCTCTTCCTCACTCAAATCTTCTGGCCAAAGATACTCTTCCTTAAGCATATCCGAAAACGGCGGTCTGGGTTCGTCTTCCTCCATATCCTCCTCCACATCGTGGTAACATGTGCAGATCAAATCAAATAAATCCTCCATCTCCCCCACAAGCCAATCAGCATTGTCAGATCCTTCCTGCTTTGCTGCCTCCCGGTAAATGCGCACAAGGAAAATCAGCGCAAACGGCGTAGAATGCCACAATGTCCCCTGGTGCTCGATACAGCTTCCAATCTCCCCAAATGCGTATTCCATCTCTTCCCGGTCTTGCATACTATCAAGCGTAGCAAGATATTCTGGGAAATCCGCCGCCCGCCCATATGCGGTGGTCAATTTGCCCCATGGCACATCCTCAATTTTTAAACGGTTAACAAACTCTTCATCCTGATTCGTCATAATTTTACTCCTGCCTCCTTCTATTCCTAATTTTTCATTCCGCCCCGCTCCCGGATCACTTCGTTTACCAGCTTAAAGGCAATACTTCCTTCCCGCAGTTTCCCCGGTGCCTCGGCAAGCGGTACCCACTTTGCCACATCCACCTCGCCGGATAAAACCAATTCCTTCTTTTTTGCCGTCGCATAAAAACCTAACATCAACATTTCTTTTTTCTCATATGCATAGCTTCGGATATACTTCAGCGATGAAATTTCTACTCCGATCTCCTCCCCGACCTCCCGGATCACCGTTTCCTCGGCACTCTCCCCCATTTTCATAATCCCGGCAACACACACATAATTGGTAGTGGATACATAGTTCTGACGCAGCAGGGCAATTTCATCCTCCTCATTGACTACAGCACAGATTACCGATGTTGTAAAAATATCCCAAAAGGGTCTTTCACAAGAATGACAATATGGGATTAGTCCCTCATCCCCAATCTCTCTTGGTTCTAATTTCTCCCCACAAAACGGGCAATGTAAAAAATGCATATGTCTTCCTCCATTCCAGTCTATCTACCAATCCAGGCTTCCTCTCTTCCCTGCCCCAATCCAAAAACATCCATTTTCTTTCTCTATCTTACACCTTTTTCTTACAATTAGCAACTAAAAAATAAAAGGGGCAATTGTCGATGTAACAGCACAGGAAACCGGATTATCTGGCTTCCCTTCCAGATAGGACAACGGGATTTTCCTCTCCTGGTCAGTTCACAGCCTGATCTGTCAACCGGTTAAAGTTCTTACAGATCTGATGTATAATTGAATTCCCACCTGGTTTCCTGGGGGATATGGTAATCAATCCATAAGCCAAATCCTCGGTAAAATCAAATTCCTCCGAATCAATTTTTATCCGGCTGACATATTCATCCGTGATCAGCCCTGCCAAATTCGCCTCCGCAAACCATATCCTCTCCCCATAAAGCTCTTTTAGCACTTCTTTTGTTTGCGGCACGGTAAGAAGATGATCCAAATAGGAAAGCATAAGATTGCCATTGTGCATTTCCTCAACATAAAACCTGCAATCACTTGGCAATTGGGAAATCCCCTGTCTTTGGTAAATAATCTCCACCTCAATCCGCTTGTTTCCATAATTTCTTTGTATCCATATCTCATTTATTTTCCCAACAGGAATATGTAAAATCTTTCCATTTTCTGAAAATGGCGAAAAATAACCATTTCCATTCTGGACTTTGTGAATTTTATAACGCACCCCTTCTACATCACAATTTGCAAAAGCAATAAATCTTTCCTGCAGGCTATCTTTTGGAATCCTAAAAAGTTCTGTTTTTTTCTCCGTATCATATCGTGCAAAAAGTGCTACTTCGTTCCAGTATGCGGTTTCACGGTAGGTAACACCATTCCATACGGCAAAACTTCCTATCAAGTCAGCAAAACATATATCATCCATAGGCGGTTTTGATAATGATTCCATCAAGATAATCCTCCTCCCAGGCATCCCAGGCATATTATTGCCTTTTTACCCTAATAAATGCACAGCATCCAATCTCGGACATTTCCGTAAACCCAAGGGCTTTGTAAAACGCAATTGTTTGGGGCGTATTATCCGTTGCCAGTTCAATCTGTCGGACATGGGAAAATCGTTCCATAACCGATGTAACCAACCGCGAACCCACCCCTTTGCGTTGATACTCTGGGAAAACCAGAATGTCCTGTATAAACACAATAGTATTTCCATCGCCCACCGTGCGGATAATGCCTAAAAGTTTTCCCTCCTCATATGCCGCTAAGGTCAGCAACGAATTCTGAAATCCTTCACACAATAGCTTTGGGGAATCCGTATAAGCTGTCCAGCCCACACTCGCATATAAACTTAATATTTCACTTTCCTGGTATGTTTGATATTCCCTGATTTCCATTTCAATAATTCCCCCTTTGGTATCCTGATGATAGATATCATTCCCCGCCCTATAAGAAATCCACTCATCCACGTTTCCCTTTATGTTGTAATAAGTTTTTGTAATAAAGACATTCTGTTATTAAGATACCCGCTATAGTCCTAACCTGATTGTACGCTATGATAATCGGAGATAATATTTTCCAATGTAATGCTTTTCAGACTTTCACATAAATCACTTCGAATTTTCTGATATGAACAATCCAATACACTATGGATACTTTTCCCCACAGGGCATAATGGCGAGGGCAGTGCATGGACACCAATCAGTTTAGAACTAAAATCCGGCTCTATTGCCCTGCATATGCGATATAAAGTTATTTCATTTAACGGACAATTCAATGTTGCCCCACCCCTGCCGAATTGAACCGATATCATTCCGTCTTTGCGCAATGAACTTAAAATATTCCTGATCGTAACTGGATTACTTCCGGTAGATAAGGATAAAAGATCACTGGTAACTTTTCGCTTGTCCCCATATTCAAAAATAAAAATCAGACAATGAATGGCGACAGAGCATTTTGTACTTATATGCATATTGCTTCTCCTTTCCAAGCCAGAGTGCAATCGGGTAATTGTAAAATTATGAGTTCTGTATTATTACAGCCTTTATCGAAAAATTATCATCCCCACTGGTTTTACAACAGTTTGCGATTCCGTGACATGGAACAGTTCCTGCTGTGATAACAGCGGTGGTATTAATTATTGTACCATGTTCTTCGAACATGTTTCCCTGCGGGGCATGCGCACCGTTCGCTGTGGAATTTTTTCTTTGTACTTTTGTGCGGTTCCTCTGGTCGAACGCTACGGGTACTGGTATAATATCTGGCGATATTATACCATATAAACAACTTCTTTTGAAGGATTTTTTTACCTTATCACGGATTTTATAACGTTTTACATCCGTTTCAACTATTTCTTTATTTTATCAGAATTCTGCTCCTCTATCCTGTGCATCTTGACGTAATGGGTTTCCCTTCTCTTTTTCCCAATTTCAAGTAATATTTGTTACGTCATATAGGTTATTTCTTTTTTATTCCTAATGTCTATCATGGTGAAAAAAACCTGCCTTATTATATTTCTTCTTTTGCATGCTTTCGTATGAAAGCATAATTTCGTATGAAAGCATAATTTCGTATGAAAGCATAATTTCATATGAAAGCATAATTTCATATGAAGCCTACTTTCGCATGAAAGCAAAAGCTTATTTACTATTACGATTTGATTACAAAGTCTTTTCGTCTTGCACGATAAACGCATGAATGAACATTCTGTTAATAAAACTAATAAATATGCAGAAAATTTTCCGAAAGGGAATTTTATACAGAGGGCTTCTGAAATTCTAGTATTAATTTACTCTAATTTTTTATTCTGATAATACTGTGTTCACGATTTATTCATTCATGCGTTTGTCGTGTTTCGTCTTGCTGTAAATCTTGACATTACACCTTAGCCATGCTATAATGGTGTATATTTAAAAATTACAGGAGGTTCAGAAATGAAAGTTTCACAGATTGTTTTCAGTCCAACCGGGGGAACTGGAAAAGTTGCGGAGATTGTAGCGAATGCTTTTAGTATGCCTATCAGTAAAATTGATTTATCCAATGCAAAAACGGATTATTCATCCCTCTATTTAACAAAAGATGATATTGCAATTATTGCAGTGCCTTCCTATGGAGGGCGCGTTCCCGGTCTTGCCACACAAAGAATTTCAAATATCCATGCTGACCAAACTTTATGTATCATTATCTGTGTATATGGCAATAGGGCATATGAGGACACTTTAATTGAATTAAAGGATATTGCCGAAAAAAGCGGTTTCAAGGTAATTGCCGCAATCGCCGCCATTGCAGAGCATTCTATTATGCACCAGTATGCGGCTGGAAGACCTGATGCAAAAGACCAGAACGAATTAAACGGTTTTGCCGCAAAGATTTTAGAAAAAATAAGCGGAAACTCAGGCAACATTTCCATACCGCAAGTCCCAGGAAACCGTCCCTATAAGCATATGGGCACAGCCAGCCTGGTTCCAAAAGCAGGTAATCACTGTACAAGTTGTGGCTACTGTGCCGAGCAATGTCCAGCAGAGGCAATAAACCAAGAAAATTTAAAGGTTGCTGACAGCAAAAAATGTATTTCCTGTATGCGCTGCGTTGTACAATGCCCGCAATCCGCCCGCAAAGTAAATGGAGCACTGGTTTCGGTTGCCGCATTGGCGATAAAAAAAGCATGTTCCACAAGAAAAGAAAACGAGTTATTTATATAATATTCCTCTTTATTAGGAGTATTTACCTGCGGTGTTTCTTTCTTTATCAAGAATAGAAACCGCAGGTTTTTCTTTCTACTATTTTCTTTTTTGAGCAGACAGAATACAACCTGATCATGGTGTTACGTTTTCCCATGCTTTCTATAAAAGACTGCAATATTCATCCAGGGTCTTGCTTTTCCCTGCTCTGTCCTTGTCTTTTCAATCACCCGACCCATAATAATATTTGTAACTGTGTCAACAATCTTTCATACAATCGTCCTTCACTCGCTGCCTTTATCGCTGCTCCAAAATGCTTAAAGTCGTATCGTGGTATTACCCATCTAGCAAATAATAGTCTTCATATATTTATTTCAATCTTTCTGCCCTTATACTGGCAGGGCGTTCCCTCACTCATATACACATCCGAATACATTTGAGGCGTATCCTTTGTAAAATAAACCCTGACCGTTACCCGCTGATTTTCTTCCGGCACAAATAAATAGTAAGGATATGGATAATTTGTAAAATCCATATCATCATAAAAATAATTCCACAGATATCTCTTTT
>CAMWUU010000015.1 GCA_947177515.1 uncultured Lachnospiraceae bacterium | reverse complement strand
GTGAAGAACTTTTGGAAAAAATTGGGTGCCTTAAAACTTTTCAGGAAAATCTGCGTTTAACGCAGGAGGAATACCGTGTGGCAGCAGAATATAGGGACAGGATTGGTGGGGATTACCGGGAGGCGGAACAACATTTCCTTAATGCACAGGCGGGGATACTCGCCCTCCCGTTAAAGGAAGGCAGCCCCTGTCCGGTCTGCGGTTCCATACACCATCCAAATCTTGCCAAAATACCGGATACAGCACCGACGAAAGAGGAAGTTGGACAGAAGAAAGAGCAGTATAGCGAGGCGGAACGGAAAGTGGAAGGGCTTAGTGCCAAAGCCGGACATTGGCATGAGCGGCTTAAGGAACAAAAACAGGTTGTCCTGCGCTTGGCAGACCATATTTTAGGTGGGGATGGGGTGGATGAAAATAGGGAAAATATCGATTTATTTGTATTGCAGGAGTGGATTACAAGAAAAGGGGAGCAGATTGATGAAAAAGAGAAGGAACTTGCTTTGCAGGTGAAAAAAGCACAGGAAGAACAAAAGCGCAGGGAGGAATTGGACAGACTGCAAAAAGAGGGGGAAGAGGAACAGGCAAAAAGGGATGCGTTGTTACAGCAGGAAGGCCAGGCATTGGCAGCAGTAAAGGGGAAATTGGAGGAGGCGTGCCTTTTATGGGAGCGGATGGTTTTGGGACTTTCATTCCCGGAATCCGTGGGCAGTAAAGAAGAAATGGAGGATTATCTGCGGAAGCAGTTAAGTATTTCTAAGAAAGAACTAACACGCGCAGAGGAGGATAAAAAACGTCAGGAGATGCTAACTAAGGAAGTAGGGCAAGGGGAGGAACAGAAGATGAAAATACAGGAAAAGATCAATGAGAAGATGGCATGGAGGGCAGAGCAGACCGGACAGATCAAAACCCTGACAAAGCAGATTGGAAGGGAGTTGGAAAAAGCAGGGGATTTGTGCGGGGAAGCGGTGTCGTATCTGGTACAGCACAGAAAGCAGGAAGTTAACAAGGTACTTTTTTCGTTTTCCTTTTCCGGGGAGGATGGCAGACAAGATGGGCAAGAAGATGTTTTGCAGATGATTTCCGGGAAATTGCAGTTGGCATTTTCGGCAATGCAGGACTGTGGGAAAGCATTGAAGGAGGTTGCAGGTCGGTTGACAGAATCCATTGCCCGCCGCAGGGAATTAGAAGCGAAACAGCAGCAAACAGAAAAGACGCTTTCTGATAGTAAGGAAAAAATTAGAAAATTAGAAAAGGAATTAGAGGGAATAAAAAGCCTGCGGCGTGATCGGGCGCAGCAGCTTTTTAAAAGCCTCTGTGCACAGGATCCGGGAAGGTGCGGAAAGTATCAGCAAGCTGATGAAATTCCGGATGAAGTTTTGGGTGGTATAGCGGGAGAGATGAAGCAGGAGTGCGAAGAACGGTTAGGGGGATTGTTGGGTGAACTGGAAGAAAATCGGGGAAAATTGTTGAAAAAACAGCACCTGGAACAGGGGATTTTAGATAGGGGGGAAAAAATCAAGGCGCTTGATCAGCAAATCCAGGAAAGCCATGTTTTTCTGGCGGGGAAATTGGCAGAATGCGAAGCGAAGAAAAAGGAGATCGACGATTTAAAGCAGCAATTGGGAGCGGGTTCTAAAGAAACCGTCAAAGAACAGATCCGGTTATTAGAAGAAAAAAGGGGAAATTTGGAAAGTATGCTTAAAACAGCGAAGGAGGAGTATGATAAATGTAAAACGCAAAAGGATGGCCTGACTGCTTCAATTGAAATGTTGCAAAAGCAGATTTTTGCTGCGGGTGCGGCAGCGGACACGAAGGAGGAAGCAGTGCGTGAGAGAAATGCAAAGTGGCAGCAGGAGAAAAAGGAATTAGGAAGAGAGCGCGATGGGAAGAAAAGTGCCATTTTCACGAACCGGGATATTTTAAAAAAGGCAAGCGGACAACAGGAAGCTATTTTGGAGGTGGAAGAGAAATATATTTGGATCAAAGCATTGTCCGATACGGCAAAAGGAAATGTAAAAGGAAAATCGAAGATGGAACTGGAAACCTATGTCCAGATGGCATATTTTGACCGGATTCTCAGGCGTGCAAATCTGCGGCTTTTGACAATGAGTGGCGGACAGTATGAACTTATGCGTGAAACCAATAGCGGGAACCTCAAGGAAAAAACGGGCTTGGAACTTTGTGTGATTGATCATTACAATGCGACAAAGCGCAGTGTAAAAACACTATCTGGCGGTGAATCTTTTGAAGCTTCTTTATCCCTAGCTCTCGGTCTTTCGGATGAAATCCAGTCCTGTGCCGGTGGGATAAGGATCGAGTCCATGTTTATTGATGAGGGGTTTGGCTCTTTGGATGAGGACGCGTTAAACCAGGCTATGAAGGCGCTTATGCGCCTGACCGAAGGCAGCCGCCTAGTGGGGGTGATCTCCCATGTTTCGGAGTTAAAGGAGCGGATTGAAAAAAAGATCATTGTTACAAAATACCGGAATAGGGATCAGGTGGGGAGCCGGATAGAAATGGAATAGAACAGGAAAAAAAATTACTTTCAATTAAGAGAAATTTATGGTATACTGGACATAATATGGTTGGTTGAAATCATGTTGTGTCCAGTATTCGGATATCTGATCAAGCTGAATGGTAATGGATCTTTTACCGTGAAATAGGAGGTATTCCGTAAAGAAAGACCCATATTTATTTCGAATGTTCATGTTGGGGAAGGTTTTATAAGGAGAAGAATTATGCCACAAATGAAGCAAGTTGACTTTTTAAAAACGTTGGAACGGATGTATCGGGATTCAAGGATTTTGTACGATAAGGGTGAATATTATAATTGTTGTTATTTATGTGGTTATGTTTTGGAATGTGCGTTGAAATATATTTTGCAGGAACATGCAAACAAACAGGATGGAACTTCGTATACAGTGAATGATTTGAAGGATTTTAGGCACAGTACTTCGAAACTAAATCAACAGTTAAATGATTGGCTTTCGATGACCACGGGTATTTCCCCGATGTATCGGTTAGATTGTAACAAAGAATGTCCTTATATCTTTGTTGGAAGAGATGGATATCCACATTGGGATCCAGCTTACCGTTATGGTGATCATACTAAATGGTATGAGGAGGAATATTGTAAAAAATATATGCAGGAGAGCGAATATATTTTTAAATTTGTGGCAAAGATTGTAGTAGGAGGAAATACGATATGATACATAACAATGAAGTGCTGGGCAGGACAGTTGATATTGTAGCTAAATTTACTGGAATATATATGGATGCAATGTTTTATATTATCCAGAATGTTTATGGAAAAATAATTGTGTATGTTGATTCCAAAGTGGACGATATCTTAGAGAATTTGAAAAAACAACTGACAGATGAGATTGATGTATGGCTGGGGACATGTGAACGGTACGAAGATAATTATTTTGCTAGGATGGAAATTGAGGGGTGGAAAAAGGAAAGTACTCCTGTTAAGGATCGGATCTGGGTATTTGAAAAATATATAACTAATGTATATTGGGATGCGAAAAGGAAGAAGAGAGCGAAATGTCCGCTACACAGCAAGCTGGTAAGTTTTTATTCTTTTAAGGGTGGTGTGGGAAGAACAACTACCATGATGATGGCAGCAATTGGAGTCGCAAAAAGAGGGAAAAAAGTAGTTGTATTAGATTTTGATTTGGAAGCTCCAGGAGTTTCCAGTTTTTTTCCGGAAGAAACGCTATCCCAGTACGGGATATTGGATTTTTTTGTGGAATGCAACGCCTGTCCAGATGCGATAAATATTGATGAATACCTTTATCCGGTAGGAGAGTATTGTCATGTAAACCAGTATGGTGGGGAAATCTATATTTTGCCTGCTGTGGGGGTGGCAGCCCGTAATGACATCGAAACTTACCGTAAAAATTTAATGAGGTTTGACATGGATGTTCCTGCTTACGATGGAGAAAAAACACCGATAGATTTGTTATTGACAAAGATAGATATTTTTTTGGAACCGGATTATATTTTTATTGATACAAGATCTGGAATCCATCAGATTGGCGGGATAACATTGACCAGATATTCTGACCTTGCTGTGCTGTTTTTTTATGGGAGCAAACAGAATATTGAAGGAATGAGGATGACACTTCCAATTTTAAAAAGCAGTGATACAGAATTTTTATTAGTGAACAGTAAAGTTCCGGTAAACGAAACGTTGGCTCAGTTGGAAAAGAAAATGTATATTGAGGGTTCTTATAACGTTTTATGTTCATGTGATAGAAGATATCATGACAATGAAATAATGATAGAAGATGAAACATCAGAACATTATCCGATTCATATAACATATAATGCCGGTCTGGAAGTGATTACATCAGTTGACCAGTTACGGAAAGGGTATGATGATCAGGAAACAGAATATACCAGCATTGTGAATGTAATTGAAGATACTTTACAAGACCGTTTGGTGGAGGCTGAAGTAGTGGGAAATGTCCCGGAATCTAAAGAAATTGTACAGGCGTTTTCTGATATTATTGGTGGACTGGAAACAGCGGCGGCGGAGGATGAATTTGCAACGGAAAAAGATTTGAAAAATAATTTCTACCCTTTAAAAGGCTATAATTTTATTTTTGATCAGAGAAAATTTTTAGTTCTTGGTCAGAAAGGAGTGGGGAAAACTGCATTATTCAGTGCACTGAAAAATAATGGATATGCAAAAGCGCTTGCAAGATATTTAAATGTAAATATAGAGCAATACGAACATACGGAATGGATCGTAGGAACCTCACATGCAACAGATTACATTGACATTTTTGGCTGCTTGGCAAATGAAGAGCAGATCAGAGGATTTTTATATTATGAAACAGTAAGGATTCTGTTGGAAAATGACTGTGAGCTGGAAAAGACGATTTTTAAAAGCCCGATGGGAGATTTATTCCGCAGCCCATTGGGCGTTGGACAATATCAGCTTTTAACAGGGGACACCGCATTTTTGTTGAAAAAATTATTGGAGGAGGTTAACAGGGAGTACGGCAGGAAAAACAAGGTGGTGACCATTATATATGATGCACTGGATCGTATTGTGGCTCCAAAAGATAGAAAAGCGTTTGTCAGTGCATTAATTAACATGTGGTATATGAATGAAAATACTTTACAAAATATAAGAAGCAAGATTTTTTTGCGGAAAGATATTTATGATAGGGAGGTTAATGTACCCGATAAAGTTAAATTAAAAAATTATTCTGTTACCATAGCATGGGAATATGATCAACTATTTGGAATGATTTGGAAACGATCTATAAGTGTATCCGAACCAATGAGGCTTCTATATGAGAAAATAGTGAAAAAACAAGTGAGTGAAGTATCTGGATTAGGGTATATTCCGACAGTGAATGAGGAAGAAAACAGGGAGATGCTGTCTGTTTTGATTGGGGTGAAAATGGGTAGTGGCAATAAGGCATCTACCTATAACTGGTTTAAGAACAGGCTGGCAGATACGCAGGGGGCGATTGTACCTAGAAGTATGATTGACATTTTTGCAAAAGCAGCCAGGAAAGAAATGGAACTTCAAAAGGAAGGAAATCCTTCTTTATTTCGGAGTATGATCCGTCCAAGATGTTTTGAAGATGTTTTGCCAGAAGTATCCGAAAAGAGAGTGATTGATTTGAAGGAGGAATTTATTGAATATGCCAGATTTTTTGACAGCCTGAAAGATACTGTTCAAGGGTCGCCTGCTAGTGAAGATGTGCTTAATGATGCACTTAGGAGCAGTGGATTTTTAAATCCAAAAGAAGAAATACTAAATTTGATTAATATTGGGGTTTTAAAACAGTATCAGAGGAAAGTATCGGATTCTGTCCGTTACCACTTCCCAGATATTTATCTGAGGGGATTGGGTTTGCAGCGCTCTGGTATGAGGTGAAAGTGGAATATTAAAAAATATGGGATGGATAAGGGAAAGCTTTTCTAAAAATTTCATAAATCCACTTGCAAATTACAAAACGCAGAAGTATAATAGCAGACAAAGTTTAATGAGGGAACGGGCTATGGATGGATGTTTTCCAATCCGCAGTCCGTTTTCGTGCGTGCGTTGGATAACTGGTAAGGAGGTTTCCAAGATAAAAACCTAACTAACTGTTTCAAACGCGTGGTAAGGAAATGTGGTGCAGATTTAGATTGGAGGAATATACAATGACAAAAATTGATATTATTTCGGGATTTTTGGGTGCTGGCAAGACAACGTTGATTAAAAAGCTGCTCTCAGAAGCATTCTCCGGTGAGAAGTTGGTGTTAATTGAAAACGAGTTCGGTGAGATCGGTGTTGATGGTGGGTTTTTAAAGGATGCCGGGGTGCAGATTACGGAGATGAACTCCGGATGCATCTGTTGTTCACTGGTGGGAGATTTCGGCAAGGCGCTTGCAGAAGTACTGGAAAAGTACAACCCTGACCGTATTGTGATTGAACCGTCCGGTGTTGGGAAGCTTTCCGATGTGATCAAGGCAGTTCAGGGAGTAAATTCGACGGATATTAAGCTGAACAGTTTTACGACGGTGGTTGACGCAAAAAAAAGCAGGATGTATATGAAAAATTTCGGCGAGTTTTTCAATAATCAGGTGGAGTATGCAGGAACAATTATTTTGAGCCGCACGCAGGATATGAAGCAGGAGAAACTGGAAGAATGTGTAAAGCAGTTGCGTGAACATAACAAAACTGCCACAATTATCACAACACCGTGGGAGGAAATTAGCGGTGCACAGATCCTTGATGCGATGGAGAAAAACAATACACTTGAGAAGGCGTTGCTGGAGGAACATGAGCATCATCACGACCATGACGGTCATGACTGCCACCATCACCATGGGCACGAAGGGGAGGATCACGACCATGATGCCCATGACTGCCACCATCACCATGGGCACGATGGGGAGGATCACGACCATGATGCCCATGACTGCCACCATCACCATGGGCACGAAGGGGGGGATCATGACCATGATGCCCATGACGGCCATCATCACCATCATGGGCATGGTGAAAATTGCACCTGCGGCTGTCATGACCATGACAAAGACGGGCATCATCATGCGGATGAGGTATTTGCAAGTTGGGGTGTAGAAACACCGCATAAATTTACCAGGGAGGAGCTTACCGCGGCTTTGTCCGAACTCTCAGAGAGCGACCGCCACGGCATAATCCTGCGCGCAAAGGGTATAGTACCTGCTGTGACGGGGGAATGGCTGCATTTTGACTTGACACCGGGCGAGTATGAAGTACGTGAGGGTGCCGCGGATGTAACGGGGCGTATCTGCGTGATTGGGAGCAAGTTAAAAGAAGAGGAGATTGCGGCGCTGTTCTTAGCATAAACAAACCTGTGCGGCATATAACCTGGCATACATTTTCTTTGTGCCGGGGGTGGGCAAAACTAAAAAAGCATCCTGTCCCGCAGGGGAGGGAAGCAGGATGGATTGTGAGGGAATATGGAAGTACCGGTATATATTGTGAATGGTTTTCTTGAGAGTGGCAAGACGACCTTTGTTAAGGAAACATTAAAAGACCCCGATTTTACAGGCAGGGAAAAAACGCTAGTGATTGCCTGCGAAGAGGGAGAGGAAGAATATGATGAAGGGGCGCTTGCAGGCTGTCATGCCGAAGTGGTCACGGTGGAGGGAAAAGAGGAATTTACCACAGAATATCTTAGGATGCTGAATGCCCACTACCGCCCGCAGCGCGTGATGATCGAATTCAACGGCATGTGGAATATTGAGGAATTCCTTGATCAGCAGATGCCGGATGGCTGGGTAATGGTACAGGTTATTACGCTAATTGATGCCTCAACGTACCAGAACTATTTGAATAATATGAAACCTATTATGCTGGGGCAGTTTAAACTTTCGGATACGATTATTTTTAACCGCTGTGACAAGGATACGGACAAGCTTGCATTGCGGCGCAGTGTCAAAGTGGTGAACCGCAAGGGACAGATTATTTACGAATCAGCGGATGGCGTGACGGACGATGCGGGGGAAGAAGTACTCCCATTTGATATTGACGCGCCGTTAATTGATATCTGTGATGATGATTATGGTTTGTGGTATTTGGATGCAATGGATAATCCCAAAAAGTATAATGGCAAGAAGGTACGCTTTTGTGCAATGGTGTATCGGACGGAAAAACTGCCGAAACGCAGTTTTGTACCGGGACGTTTTGCGATGACCTGCTGCGCGGACGATGTGGCATTTATAGGATTTTTATGTAAAGTGGGCGAAAATGTAGGACCTATTCCATTTGAGGCATTAAAAAATCGCAGTTATATTTATGTGACCGCCGAAATCCGTGTGGAGTTTTATAAGGAATACCGCGGCAAAGGACCGGTGCTGTATGCGGCTTCGATGGAGCCTGCACCGGAACCGGAGGATAAGTTAGTTTACTTTAATTAACCTTAGCAGTAAGATATAATAATAAGGGGAGGATTGTGTAAAATTAAAATCCGTCCTTGACGAACCGGAGGATTTCTTTTATAATAAGTTGAATATGTTGTGCCGATGGGGTTGATCTTAAGAGAAAGAAAGAGTGTATGGGCGTGTTAAAGAGCATGACCGGTTTTGGCCGGTTCGAGATGGCAAATGAGGAGAGGAAATTCACGGTGGAGATGAAGGCAGTCAATCATCGTTATTGTGAGATTTCTGTGAAGCTGCCAAAAAAACTGAATTTTTATGAAGCGGGAATCCGTGGGCTGCTAAAGCGTTATATCAGCCGTGGAAAAGTGGACGTGTTTGTTACCTGTGAGGATTATACTGCAGGGAAGGCGTGCGTGCAGTATAATGCGGGACTCGCGGCAGAGTATTTGTGTCATTTGCGGCAGATGGGGGAGGCTTTCGGGATAAAGGATGATATCACGGTGTCCACCTTAGCAAAACTCCCGGAAGTTTTCACTTTGAAAGAGGAGTCTGCGGATGAGGATGAACTCTGGCATATGCTTTCTGAAACGGTTGCGGGTGCGGCTAAACAGCTTGTAGCGGCGCGGATGGCAGAAGGGGAGCAGTTGAGGAAGGATCTTGTACAGAAACTTCAGGGGATGCTTGCGCTGGTTGAATTTATTGAGGTACGTTCCCCGCAGATTGTGGCGGATTACCAGAAAAAACTGACAGAAAAAGTGGGGGAACTGCTTGGCGGTGCGAAAATGGAGGAGTCCGTGCTTGCAACAGAAATCACAGTTTTTGCAGATCGTATCTGTGTGGATGAGGAAACTGTCCGGTTAAGGGCACATATCGGCAGTATGCAGGCAGAACTTAGTGAGGGCGGGAATATCGGCAGGAAACTTGATTTCATCGCGCAGGAGATGAACCGGGAAGCGAATACGATTCTGTCAAAATCGGGAGATCTGGAAGTGACGGATCGGGCGATTACCTTAAAGACCGAGATTGAGAAGGTCAGGGAACAGATCCAGAATATTGAATAGGGGAGGATTCCATGGGCAGGATGATCAACATCGGTTACGGGAATGTGGTAAATGCGGATAAGATACTTGCCGTGGTAAGGCCGGAAGCAGCGCCGGTCAAGCGTATGGTGGCGGTTGCAAAGGATCATGATACCTATGTGGATGCCACCTGCGGCAGGAAGTGCAAATCTGTTATTGTTTCCGGGGAGGGCAGGATTGTCCTCTCAGCGCTTTTGCCGGAAACAATCGCGGGCAGGGTGAATGGGAAAACCGGCGCAGAAGAGCCATAGAAAGGAGAATTGGATTATGTTACATCCATCTTATACGGATTTGATGCAGATAGTAAACCAGGAGGTAGAGCCGGGCGAGGAGCCGGTGGTTAACAGCCGTTATTCCATTGTTTTAGCAACAGCGAAACGTGCAAGACAGTTAATTGACGGGGCGGAGCCGTTTGTAACGCCTTCCTGCAACAAGGCGCTCTCGATCGCGGTTGATGAACTTTATAATTCAAAAGTTAAGATTATTTCGGAAGAGAAAGAAAATTGATCGCGGAAAGGGACGGTTTTTACCGCCCTTTTTTCAGCGTAAGAAGTGGAAATGAGGGAGAAACTATGCGCTTGTGCAGTATTGCCAGTGGCAGCAGTGGGAACTGTATTTATATCGGGGAGAAAAACACGCATGTGCTTGTGGACGTGGGAATCAGTGCAAAGCGGGTGGAAGCAGGGCTTAAGGAGATTTTAGTTAGACCGGATGAAATAAGTGCTATTTTTATTACACATGAACACTCAGATCATGTACAGGGGTTGTGGGCCTTTGGGAAGAAATATGATATCCCGGTCTATGCGACAGAGCATACGCTGGATGCATACCTTAGTGCAAAGAAACAGCCGGAACTTTTTTTGAAGAAGCTTGTTACGGTTTCCTATGATAAGGAGATTGTACTTAAAGATCTGATAGTACACCCGTTTCGTATCTCGCATGATGCCGCCTGCCCGGTATGTTATACTTTTACTGGGCAGGGTGGGAAGATTGGGATGGCGACTGACCTTGGATGCTTTGACGGGTATACGGAACAAGCGCTGGCAGACTGCGGGCTTTTATACTTAGAGTCAAACCATGATGAGAACATGCTGCTTGTTGGCGGCTATCCCTATGCCCTAAAACAGCGTATCTTAGGTTCGCGGGGGCATCTTTCAAACGAGGCAGCAGCGGAACTTGCCGAAAGACTTCTGCACGGAAAATTAAAATATATTGTACTGGGACATTTGAGCAGGGAAAATAATTATCCGGAACTGGCATACGAAACGATGCGCCAGAAAATACTAAGTGCGTGGAAGTATCCTTCGCCCCAGCCGGAAATTTCGGTGGCAAACCGGGAGAAACCCTCAGCAATGCTTTATCTATCATAATTTAGGAGGCTATTTATGAATAAGACAATTATCACAGTGGTGGGCAAGGATCAGGTGGGGATTATTGCAAGGGTATGTACATATCTTGCAGATAACAGTGTGAACATCCTGGATATTTCCCAGACTATTGTTTCCGGCTATTTCAATATGATGATGATCGTTGATACCAATAAGGCTTTAAAAGAGTTCGGAGCCATAAGCGGGGAACTTGAAGCACTCGGCAAGGAAATCGGCGTGATTATCAAGGCGCAGAGGGAAGATATTTTTGATATGATGCACCGCATTTAACCTAGGGCGTTTTTTGGTGCCGGAAAGGATATGGAATTTTATGATAAATTTTACCGAGGTTATGGAAACCAACACAATGATCGAGAAGGAAAACCTCGATGTGCGCACAATCACACTTGGTATTAGCCTGTTGGACTGTATCGACAGCGATCTGGAAGTATTGAAACGCAAGATTTATGACAAAATTACGGGGACGGCAAAGGAACTTGTACCGACCGGCATGGCAATCGAGAAGGAGTTTGGGATACCGGTTGTGAATAAGCGCATTTCGGTTACGCCGGTTGCCCTTGTTGGGGGTGCGGCCTGCAAAAGACCGGAGGATTTTGTCGAGGTTGCAAAGACCCTTGATGCGGCGGCCAAGGCGGTTGGCGTGAATTTTATTGGTGGCTACAGCGCGCTTGTATGTAAGGGGATGACGGCGGCGGACAACTTCCTGATGGAGTCGGTTCCACAGGCGCTTTCGCTGACAGAGCGCGTCTGCAGTTCGTTCAATGTCGGTTCGACCAGGACGGGGATCAATATGGATGCCGTGCGCATATTGGGCGGGATCATTAAGAGGACAGCGGAATATACAAGGCAGAATGATTCCCTTGGATGTGCAAAGCTTGTGGTTTTTTGCAATGCGCCGGATGACAACCCGTTTATGGCGGGGGCGTTCCATGGCGTAACAGAAGCGGACGCAGTAATTAATGTGGGTGTCAGCGGGCCTGGGGTGGTAAAAAAAGCGCTTGAGTCGGCCAGGGGCAAGGACTTTGAAACATTGTGCGAAACCATAAAAAAGACAGCTTTCAAGATTACGAGGGTTGGGCAGCTAGTGGCAAAGGAAGCATCCAAACGCCTTGCCATCCCATTTGGCATTGTAGATTTATCCCTTGCTCCGACACCCGCTGTGGGCGACAGTGTAGCGGAGATTTTGCATGAGATGGGGCTTGAGTATCCTGGGGCACCGGGGACAACGGCGGCACTCGCACTCTTAAATGACCAGGTAAAAAAGGGAGGAGTTATGGCTTCCTCCTATGTCGGCGGATTAAGTGGTGCATTTATCCCGGTTAGTGAGGATCAGGGGATGATCGACGCGGTTCGGGAAGGATGCCTGACTATTGAAAAACTGGAGGCAATGACCTGTGTCTGCTCGGTGGGGCTTGATATGATTGCCGTGCCAGGAGATATACCGGAAACTTCTCTTTCCGGCCTGATTGCGGATGAGATGGCGATCGGTATGATTAACCAGAAAACAACGGCGGTGCGCATTATCCCGGTGATGGGCAAAAATGTTGGGGATATTGTGGAATTCGGGGGACTTTTGGGGTATGCACCGGTGATGCCGGTCAATTCTTTTTCCTGCGGGGACTTTATCCGCAGGGGAGGACGTATCCCTGCGCCTATCCATTCGTTTAAAAATTAAGGGTAAAAATGTTGGGGATAAGAAGGAGAACTGGACAGGAGGTAATTTATGGAAGATATCGGGGAAGTGCTTAAAACATTGGATTATAAAAATGTGCTGCATTATTTCGCTGAGATTTCCCGTATTCCGCGGGGATCGGGATACAATAGTAAAATCAGCGCCTACCTGGTGGAATTTGCCAGGGAACATAATCTTTCGTATGTGCAGGATAAGCTGGAAAATGTGATTATTTACAAGCCTGCGTCACCGGGATATGAGGGGCATACCGGCGTGGTGCTGCAGGGGCATATGGACATGGTCTGTGTGACAGGGGAGGGGGTTTCCCACGATTTTAAAAACGATCCGCTAAAGCTTTTTGTAGATGGGGATTGGATTGGTGCACACGGGACAACACTTGGCGGGGATGACGGCATTGCGGTAGCATACGGTCTGGCGTTACTGGCGGATTGTACCGCAAAACACCCGGCGCTCGAGGTGGTTATTACAACGGATGAAGAAACGGGTATGTATGGTGCCAAGGGACTGGATGCCTCGTTGATTTCCGGGCGGTTTTTAATCAATGTGGACTCGGAGGACGAAGGGGTGGTACTGGTTTCCTGTGCGGGGGGCTTAAGAGTGGCTGGGCGGTTGCCGCTTGTAAGGGAGCCTGCGGATGGAAACGTGCTTTGTGTCCGGATGTCCGGCCTTTTGGGAGGGCATTCGGGTGCGGAGATCCATAAGTACCGCACAAACGCGGTTTATTTGATGGCGCGGCTGCTTTTTGACCTGGAAAAAGAACAAAAATTCCAGCTTTTAAGTATGGAGGGCGGGGAAAAAGACAATGCGATCCCAGTTTTTTCCAGGGTTTCACTCCTGGTTCCTACGGGCAGAAAGGAAGCAGTAAGGGAAGCCATTTCACATCTTTTTGCGCGATACCAAAAGGAACTTTCGGGCGGGGAGCCGGATATGGAATTAACCTTCCTGGAAGAAAATGTCGATCAATGGAAGGGGATGGATGGAAAGTTTCTGCCCCTTAACGCGGATACTTTCAGTAAATTCCTGTTTTTACTGATGCAAGCTCCTAATGGCGTACAAACGATGAGCCATGAAATCGAGGGGCTGGTGGAAAGTTCCCTGAATTTGGGAATCCTATCCATGTCGGATACACAGGCCATATTCCATTTTTCGGTGCGCAGTTCTGTCGGGAGTTACAAGTATTTTCTGCGCGATAAACTTTTCCACCTGTTTCATTTTGCAGGAGGCTTTTGTGAGTCGGATTCTGATTATCCGGCATGGGAATATCGCAAGGATTCTGTATTGCGCGGGAAATTTGTGGAAGTCTTTAGACAGTTTTATAGCAGGGAACCGCAGATACAGGCCATCCATGCAGGGCTTGAGTGTGGGCTGATCTGTGAAAAAATTCCGGATATGGATATTATTTCCATAGGACCGGATATGAGGGATATCCACACGCCAAAGGAACGTCTTTGTATCCCGTCCGCCCTGCGGGTATATCGTTTTCTTGAGCAGTTGTTCGCAGTTTTGTAATAAAAACTTAATAAAAAATTCTTTTACTTTGCCCATGGTTTGTGGTATCATCATAGCGGATAGCTTATATGTCGTTTTAGGCGGAATAAATGGAAGACGGCGGATTTTGGGAGGAAAAGATGCGGGAAGAGGAAAAGAAGAGGGACGCTTATGGGGATTTTAAGAACTATGTGCGGGAGAGGGAAAACGCAGAATACCTGGACGGGGAGGAAATAGAGGAGGATCGTGGGTGGGATTTAACAGATGAGGACGGGGATTTTGATGATTTTTGCGTGGATACCGGGGGGATATTTGAGGAAGAGGAGGAAGAAGCGCTCTTTGCGTCGCTTAACGAGTCCCTGATGCGCCAGGTGGCGGAAGAACTGGACGGGATGGCAGATACAACACAGGGAGCCGGTGAGGAAATAACCGGGGGGAAAAAGATGGGGAAGACAAAAAAAGTGTTGAAAGTGATAGGAAGTTTGCTGCTTGTGCTGGTACTTTTAACCGTGTTTTTAATTGGCACAAGGCCGGGACGCAAAATCGTTATAAATTTTGCAGCAAAATTTATAACAGTAAATACAAAGCATAAGGAACCGGGGGCAGTAGCAGTGGCCATTCACCCGTTTTTCATTGCAGATGGGGATGATAAGGATGGTTTTACAGTTGTCCCAATGCCGATGGTAACACCAGTACCGGAAGATGCGGAAAAGATCCGTAAGGAAGATTATGTAAAAAACATTCTTATTTTCGGGATTGACCAGGGGGATATGGACAGTGTGCATGCTGGCAGCCTGAACACGGATACCATTATGATTGCCACACTTAATACAAAGGATAAGAGCGTAAAGATTACGTCCCTGCTGCGTGATATGTATGTGGAACTGGATGACGGTGTTGGCAGGAAGATTAACTCCATTTATGCGATTGGCCGACGCAACAACCAGGGACCGGAACTTTTGATGCATACCATTGAGGATTATTTTAAGATTGACCTGATGGGTTATGCCTATGTAAAGCTTGCATCGTTTGAGGATGTTGTGGATATCCTAGGAGGGGTTACCATAGAGCTTGGTTCCAAGGAAGCAAATTATCTGAATACGACAAATTATATTACAAACCCGAGAAACCGCAACTTAAAAAGCGGGGAGAACCATATGAATGGCAACCAGGTGGCAGGGTACTGCCGCATCCGAAAAGTGGAAACCCTTGGCGGTGCGACAAATGACTATGGGCGTACCCTGCGCCAAAGACGCGTGCTGCAGGCAATTTTCCAGAAATACAAGTCACAGAGTTTTATGAATCTTTTGCCGGTAACACAGAGTTGTCTTTCCAAGATTACAACAAACCTGACAGAGCAGCAGATTGCGGAACTTTTGGAAATGTTTTTAGAAAATGGGATATCCGAGATGGATTCTTTCCGCCTTCCGATTAACGATTCATTCTACGATTCGGGCAAAAAAGGGTATAACGGAATTACGTATGGTCTTGTCATTGATGATATTGAAGCAAATATATTATATCTGTACGAGAATTTATATGCGGATACCCCGGATGAGGCAAAGGAAAATTATGAAGCCTTAAACGTTAAGTAAGCCAGCAAAGGAGCAGTGCATGGGGGAAAACGAAAATCCGGACGATTTTGATCCAACGATGGATACACGTTTCCTGAAAAATCTGGAAAAGACACTGGAATCGTCAGAGTATGGGAATGAAGTGATTGACATCGACACGGGGGATACTACCACCTCTATTTTAACCATCGGCGAAGACGGGGAGAATAAGGAGGGTTTTAAGGAAGTTTCCCTCCCTGTCATTGATACGAGCAGTATTTACGAAGAAGAAATGCCGATGGAGAAGGAAGTCGATGATGATGTAATTGAAAACATCAGCAGCCAGCTTGCTTCACAGGTAGGTATGGAGTACATTATCCAGGAAGAACAAAGGAAAAAGGTAAGACCAGCGGGAAAAAAGCCTGTGTGGCTTTTGCCCGCATTGGTTGCGGCAGGAGTTTTCCTAGTCGGGGGTCTGTTTCTTTTTGTATCCAAAACTGGAAGAAATTTCCTTCTCTCGCATGGGATTGGCAAGTTGTTTGCGGATAATGCCACCTATATGCCGGAGGGGGGAAGAAAGGTGGCAAAGGGAATCCTGTTCCTTTTGCCTTCTTTTGCTGGGGACGAACCAGACCCGGGGAGTCAGGTGACTCCTGGACCGGATCAGGAGTCACCCACGCCGGAACCTTCCTTAGAGCCGTCCGTAACAGAAGTACCCCCAGAACCGGAGGAAATAATCCGCCATTTTTTGGTGCTTGGGATGGATGATGCGGCACAGGGAGGGGAAGTAAGTTCCGACCTGATTATGATGGTTACGGTAAAAGAGAGTGGTGAGGTAAAGCTGACCACTATATTGCGTGACCTTTTTGTATCCATGCCGGGCAGGGGAGAAGATAAATTGTGCCTGGCCCATGCACGTGGCGGAATCGGGCTGGTTTATGATACACTCGAGGAAAATCTTGGAATCCGCCCGGATGGATATTTTTTGTTTTCCTACGATAAATTTCGTTCCTTTATTGACCGGGTTGGCGGTGTAAATTTGAGCCTGACTGCAAAAGAAGCGGATTATCTGAATAAGACAAATTTTATTTCAAAGCCGGAAAACCGTGTGATGGTGAATGGGGAAAACCATCTAAACGGTGACCAGGCATTGGGTTATTGCCGTATCCGTCATGTTGGGACAGCACAGAATGAGTATAACGATATTGGACGGACGGCGCGCTGCCAGCGTGTTATCATGGCGTTATATGAACAGAACCGGGGGCGGGGCATCGCGGAACTTTACGGTATCTTAACGGAGTGTTTTAGGATGCTGACCACCGATATCACCGGGGAGGAATGCAGCAACTACCTGAACATGTTTCTTAATATGCCCAAGGTTACGTTCTCCTCGTACCGCATTCCTGCGGAGGGGAGTTATACGACCAGTATCATCCGGGGAAGGGCGGCACTGGTGGCGGACTTGGGGCAGAACCGTGCCCTGTGGCAGGAATTTTTGTTCCCGAAAAAAGCGGAACAGGAAGATACAGTTACAGAACCGGTGGATGTTGCCGTACCAGGTACTACGCCATAAAGGGATTGATCTTTCTTTACGGTGGAAGATCATATAAGATACGGATGGACATAAAAATGGGGGAGATTTGCGTGCAGAAAACTGCCGCGGGGAGCAGCAGGAAAATTGCATGGGTTTAGAAATGGGGTTTTTATATGCAGATTCAATTATGGAGAGAGATTTTAGAACCGTACACACTTGCGGTAGAAGAGCTGAAAGTAAAATTTAAACATATGATTGGGGAGTACCGCAGGGCGGGGGAATATTCCCCGATCGAGCAGGTGACGGGCAGGGTTAAGACAATATCAAGCATTCTGGAGAAGACCCAGAAAAAAGGGATTGCGGTGGATGATATCGAAAAAGAGATAGAGGATATCGCAGGGGTGCGGATTATCTGTCAGTTTGTCGAGGATATTTATAAGGTGGCGGAGCTGATTAAAAACCGCAGGGATATGAAGCTCAAAAGCGAGAAGGATTATATTCTTCATCAGAAAGACAGCGGATATCGAAGTTACCATATGATTGTCTGGTATTCGGTCGAAACGGTTAAGGGACCAAAAACCATACCGGTGGAGATACAGATTCGGACACTTGCGATGGATTTCTGGGCTACAGTGGAGCATTCCCTCCAGTATAAATATAAGGAACATATGCCTGGAAGACTGCGGGAACGGCTGCATAATTCAGCGGAAACCATTGTAATCCTCGATAAGGAGATGTCCTCAGTGCGGGATGAAATTATGGATGCGCAGAATTCGTTCCAGATTAAGGCGAATATTATTTCTGATATCCTGAACAATATACAGAATCTTTATAAAGTTGCGAACAAGCGTGAGGTTGTCAAAATACAGGATGAGTTTTTCCGGATTTATAATACGGAGGATATGGAACTGCTTGAGAAATTTAACCGGGAGCTGGATGTGATTTCCGAGGGATACCAGGCGCAAAGCCTGCGATAGGGACTTAGATACCAAAAAACATGGTAATGCAGGGAATGGATGATTAATCTGCAACAAGAAGGAGGGCTAAGATGCAGTTGCCGGCAGAATATGAAAAGAGGATAAGGGGACAGCTTGGGCAGGAGTATGAGGATTATGTACGCTGCTTTAAAGAGCCGTCTAAGGGGGGGCTGCGTGTCAATACCCTGAAACTGTCCGCTGGTCATTTTGCAGAAATATCGCCGTACCCGCTTACGCGCATCCCATGGATTGCAAATGGATATTTTTATCCTGAAAAAGAAAGCCCTGCAAAACACCCGTTTTATTATGCGGGACTTTATTACCTGCAGGAACCAAGTGCTATGACCCCCGCCAGTTTACTTCCCATATCCTTAGGTGACAGGGTACTTGATTTGTGTGCAGCACCGGGTGGTAAGAGCACGGAACTAGCGGCAAAGTTATGTGGAACCGGCATCCTGATTGCCAATGATATCAGTAATTCAAGGGCGAGGGCACTGTTAAAGAACATAGAACTATTCGGTGTAAAAAATGCGGTGGTGGTCAGTGAAGCCCCGGGAAAACTTTCGGAGCGCTTTAATGGTTATTTTGACAAAATACTGGTTGATGCCCCATGTTCCGGTGAGGGGATGTTCCGGAAAAGTCCCGCTATTATGAAAAACTGGGAGCAGTATGGGACAGGGTATTACAGTGCGCTGCAAAAACAGATCCTGCCAGAGGCGGTTAAAATGTTAAAGCCGGGGGGAAAGCTATTGTATTCCACTTGTACTTTTTCACCGGAGGAAGATGAGGGGATGGTGCAGTATATCCTTGCCCATTTCCCGGAAATGGAACTGCTTGATGCATTGCCGCGCGAATATCCGGCGGATGTGTGCTATGAAGGGATCCTGCCCGGCAATCCGGAATGGGCGGTTTTGGATGGTGCACCAAGGGAGGAACTAAAGCGTACCTTGCGTCTGTGGCCACATAAGATCCATGGAGAAGGGCATTTTATTGCACTTTTTGGGAAAAAAGGGGAGGGGCAGGTTAGGGATACATATCGGATATGGAATATCCATCCCGCAAAGCTTTCCGGGGAAGCAAAAGAATTTTTGGAAAAAATTTCCTTCCCTTTAGATACAAACCGGGTGATTGGGCACGAGGGCAGGCTCTATTTGCTGCCGGAGGAGGTGCCGGAACTGTCCGGGCTGCGTGTTCTCAGGCAGGGACTTTTGCTTGGTGAGGAGAAAAAGGGACGGTTTGAACCGAGCCAGGCTCTTGCTATGGCATTAAAG
>CAMWUU010000014.1 GCA_947177515.1 uncultured Lachnospiraceae bacterium | reverse complement strand
GAAACGTGATAAAATAATAACAGATAGCAAAAATATCGTATGTTTTGCAATATCGCTTATGCAAAATTTACAAAGATCATCTGGGAAAAGGAGAGGGATAAAGATATGCGTGGGAAGAAGAAAAAGGTTATCCTGGTATCGGTTATCGTTATTGCCCTGATTGTAGCGTTTATTGTCTACCGCAAGCTCAATCAGGTGGACAATTACCATGATAAATATGCAGGATACGATCTTGACAGCGACGTGCAGGGCGTAAGCCGGGATTCCACCTATGCGAAGTACCTGCAGCTTTACGGGGAGAAGACGAAACCTTCCGTGAATGTGGAAGTCGATCTGTTCCAATACGCGGATGCCACGGGAGTCCGTGTAATGGAAGGCTATGAGGGTGAGGATAAAGTACTCCATATGGAGGATGAGTCCAGGGTTTCCTGGCAAGTTGATATCCCGGAAAGTGGCCTGTACAATATGTACATTGAGTATTTTCCGGTGGAATCACGCGGTGTGGACATTGAAAGAGCGTTCTACATCAACGGGATACTTCCTTTTAGCGGTTCGGACTCCTTAGCTTTCTCGAGGGTCTGGGGCGATAAGAATGAGGTTCGCGAGGATAATCAGGGCAATGAGATACGCCCGACACAGGTGGAACTTGCAAGCTGGCAGAGTGCATATTTCAAGGATTACATGGGATATTACACGGAGCCGTACCAATATTATTTTGAGTCCGGCGCGAACACGATTACCCTAGAGGCAGTTAACGAGCCGATGGTAATCCGCCGTCTGGTTATTGCAGCGATAAATGACCAGCCAGATTATGCAAGCTATATTGCGGCCGTGGATAAGGATACATACAGAAACACCGATACCAAGTTTGAACAGAAGGTACAGGGCGAGGATTCCACATTCCGCTCCGCCCCATCACTCTATGCCACCTATGACCGCTCCTCCGCAACGACGGAGCCGTACAGTTCGGCTAAAATCAAGCTGAACATGATCGGCGGTCAGGCGTGGAAGGTTTCTGGGCAGTGGATTGAGTGGGATATCACAGTGCCGGAGGATGGCCTGTATGAACTTTCGATCAAGGGACGACAGAATTATCAGCGTGGTTTTGTTTCGAACCGTGCTGTATATATTGACGGTGAGATTCCGTTTGAGGAAGTTTCCGCGATTGCGTTTAAGTATAACAATGCCTGGGATCTGCTCACCCTCTCCGATGAGGAGGGCAATCCATACCAGTTCGCGCTAACGGCGGGTACACACACAATCCGCCTTGAAGTGACACTGGGCGGGTTAGGCAGTATCTTAAACGATATGGAGGACAGTGTATACCGTCTGAATCAGATGTACCGAAAGATTCTTGTCCTTACCGGTACGGAGCCGGATGAGTTCCGTGATTACCAGCTTGCAAAGGTATATCCGGAGGTTATTGAAGCCATGGGGCTTGAGAGCAAAAGACTTTACCGCATGGTGGATGAAATCGTTGACTATTCGGGTCAGAAAGCTTCCCAGATTGCTGCGGCACAGACACTTGCCACACAGCTTGAGCGTTTTGTGAAGGATCCGGATAAAATTCCAAAAACATTGGCAAATTTTAAGGAGAATATCAGTTCGCTTGGAACTTCCATCCAGACACTTTCCGAAGCACCGCTTGATATTGATTATATCGTGGTGGCGGCAGCCGGGAATAAGGTGAAAGCGGCGAAGGAAACCTTCTTAAAGAAGGCGGGTCATGAGGTACGCTCCTTTATCTCCTCCTTTACCGAGGATTACAACTCGCTTGGGAATGTCTACGACAAGGACGAGGCGATTACGGTCTGGATGCTTTCCGGCCGTGACCAGAGCACGATTTTAAAGACCATGATTGACGATACCTTTACGCCGGAGTACGGCATTGGGGTCAATGTTAAACTTGTCGAGGCAGGCACGCTGCTCCCGGCAACCGTAGCGGGCACGGGACCGGATGTGGCGCTTTCCGTCGGCTCTGGTGAGCCAGTAAACTATGCGCTGCGCAATGCTTCCGTGGATCTTACAAAATTTGACGGTATTGACGAGGTACTGTCCCATTATTACCCGAGCGCATATGCGGCATATCAGTTTAACGGCGGGATCTATGGGCTTCCAGAAACGCAGAATTTCAATGTGCTGTTTTACCGCTCCGATATTATGGAGGAACTGGGGCTTGAAATCCCACAGACATGGGACGAATTTATCAATATGCTGCCGATTATCCAGCAGAATAATATGAGCGTTGGTATTCCAAGTGTATATAACAGTACAACAGCGCCGGATCTAACCAACCTGATGGATCTTTTGTTCCAGAATGGCGGCCAGCTCTACAACGGTACCGGCGAATCGACACAGATTGACGGGGAAGCGGGTGTTAAGGCATTTGAAACGCATACCAGGTTCTTTACACATTACAAGCTGCCAACCCTTTACAATTTCGTAAACCGTTTCCGTTCCGGTGAAATGCCGATCGGGATCAGTTCGTTCAGCACATACAATACGCTTGTCGTGTTCGCGCCGGAAATCCGCGGACTCTGGGATTTCACACTGATTCCTGGGACGCTTAAGGAGGACGGTACAATCGACCGTTCCGCGAATTCCTGGGGTAACTGCTCGATGATGCTTACGGGTTCGAAGAATGAGGAGAAGGCATGGCAGTTCTTAAAATGGTGGGCATCCGCTGAAACACAGCTTCGTTTTGGACGCGAGCTTGAGAGCGTTATGGGATCTTCTGCACGGTATGCTACCGCGAACGTGGATGCGTTTGAGGGGCTGGCGTGGAGCAGCAAGCAGATGAAAGTCCTGAAAGAACAATGGGCGTGGACAAAGGGAAATCCGGAGGTTCCGGGAAGCTATTATACATCGAGGCACTTAGTCAACGCTGTCCGCAAGGTAGTTGCAGCAAACGAAGATCCACGTGAAACGCTGCTTGATTATACAAGGACGATCAACGAGGAGCTGACAAAGAAGCGCAAAGAGTTTGGACTCTCCATAGCAGAGTAGAAAGGAGGAAAAGAGAATGTCATTCATGCAGAAATATATGAATAAAAAGAAAAAGAATTTTCACATTGCAATGTATAAGGCAAAACGTTCAAAGACCTGTTATCTGTTCCTCCTGCCGTATGCGCTTATCTTTACGCTGTTTTATATAGTGCCGGTGGTGATGTCCATCTGTCTGAGCTTTACTTACTACAATGTGCTGGAAACACCTAGTTTTGTAGGACTTCGCAACTATATTGACCTGTTCCTTGCGGACGACGTGTTCCTTACCTCTGTTACGAACACCTTCGCAATTGCGGCGATCACAGGACCGCTCGGCTATCTTGCATCCTTTTTGTTTGCATGGTTTATCAATGAGTTGCCGCGCTATATCCGTGCGTTTGCAGTGTTGATTTTCTACGCGCCGACGATTTCAGGCCAGGTTTACTTAATCTGGGCGATCATGTTCTCGGGTGACGCTTACGGCTATGTGAATTCGTTCCTGATGAAATTAGGGTTTATTAACGAGCCGATTTTGTGGCTGACCGACCCAACTTACATGATGCCGGTTATCCTCCTTGTTATTTTGTGGATGAGTCTTGGTACCGGGTTCCTCTCGTTTGTGGCCGGTCTTCAGGGTGTTGACCAGTCGCAGTATGAGGCTGGATATGTGGATGGTATCAAGAACCGCTGGCAGGAACTTTGGTATATCACGCTTCCGAACATGAAACCAATGCTTATGTTCGGCGCGGTTATGGCAATTACGCAGTCCTTTGGTGTCTGCGAGGTCACAATGGCACTCGCGGGCTTCCCGAGTACTGACTACGCTGCCCGTACCGTTGTAACTCACCTTTTCGATTACGGTTCCGTCCGTTTTGAGATGGGCTATGCATCCGCAATCGCAACCGTACTTTTCATTACCATGATTCTTTGCAACAAGCTGATACAGTCGCTGCTTCGAAAAGTGGGAACCTGATGACAGACTGGGAAAGGTGAGGAAGGATATGAAAAAAATAAAAAGAAGAAAACCGAACAGGTCCAGGGGCGGCGATCTTGGAATCTATATCATGCTGATCCTGTTTGGTATTTTCATGGCGTTGCCGCTGGTATATGCGATCAGTAGCGCGTTCAAACCTCTGGATGAGATTTACCTGTATCCGCCGAAGTTTTTTGTGCAGCACCCGACAATGGACAATTTCCAGGATCTCTTTGTTATCATGGGGAAATCCTGGGTGCCATTCTCACGCTACATATTTAACACCGTTATTATCACATTAATCGGTACGGTCGGACACCTGATTTTTGCCTCGATGGGCGCGTACGTTCTTGCAAAGTACGATTTTCCGGGCGGAAAAACATTTTTCAATATTGTTGTGACAGCACTTATGTTTTCGGGCTATGTGCTCGGCATCCCAAACTACCTGATTATGACGAACTTAGGTTGGGTTGACAGTTATCTGGCTGTTATCATCCCAGCGTTTGCCTCCCCAATGGGACTTTTCCTGATGAAGCAGTTTATGGAGAGCATCCCGGATGCACTGATAGAGGCAGCGAAGATTGACGGCGCGAAGGAGTGGACGATCTACTATAAGATTGTAATGCCAATGGTTAAGCCAGCCTGGCTGACGCTGATTATCTTCTCGGTACAAAACCTCTGGAATACCAAGGCTTCAAACTATATTTACTCCGAAGAATTAAAGACGCTGCCTTACGCGTTGCAGCAGATCATCAACGGTGGTGTATCAAGGGCAGGTGTTGGTTCGGCAGTAACACTTTTTATGATGATCGTGCCGATCATAACCTTCATTTTATCACAGAGCAACATCTTGGAAACGATGGCAAGCTCCGGTATCAAGGATTAAGGGGGATGAGCATATGAATAGCAAAAAAATAATGCAAAGATTTGTTTGCCTGCTGCTTGCCATGCTTCTTCTTTCCCCGGCGGTTGCAATCAAGGCAGAAAACAACTATTACACCTATATCTACGATGTATTTGGTGATGAGAGGGAATCGCCGGATGCTTACACCCCCCAGTTAAGGGTTCTTGGGATTGACTTTGGGATTGGGGACTTTTCGCAGCCACAGGGGATGTACGCGAAGGGTGACCGGATATACATCGCGGATACCGGGAATAACCGGATTGTGGAGCTATTTGTGGGTTCGGAATCACTCTCGCTTGTGCGGGTGATTGATACGTTTAAAAACGCAGGAGGGGATGATACCTTCAACGCCCCGAATGATGTGTTTGTCACAGACAATGGTGATCTCTATATCTGTGATACAGAAAACAAGCGGGTCGTGCACCTGGATAAAGACTTGAATCTGGTCAAGACACTGATTCAGCCGACCGATGAAACTTACGATGCTACACATGATTTCCTGCCGACTAAGGCCGTGGTGGATGCGGCGGGACGTATCCTGGTACTTGGGCGCAACGTAAACAAGGGTGTAATGCAGTACTCGCCGGAAGGGGAATTCACCGGATACATCGGGGCGAGCAAAGTTACATTCTCGATGATTGATTATATTTGGAAAAAACTAGCAACTCAAGCACAGAGGGCACAGATGGATCAGTTTGTGCCGACCGAGTACAATAATATTGCACTTGATAAGGATGGCTTTGTCTATGTGACCACTTCGGTTTTCAGCGAGTGGGATTTGAAGGATGACAAGGCAAAACCAATCCGCAAGCTAAATTCCATGGGTTCGGATATCCTGATTAAAAATGGTGACACGCCGCCGATCGGGGATATCCAGTGGGGAGATGGCGGTGGGGTCAAAGGACCGTCAAAGCTGATTGACGTGACACCGCTTGAGAATGATATTTATTACGCGATTGACCGTACACGCTGCCGTATATTCGGCTACGACTCACAGGGGCAGCTTTTGTATGCGTTCGGCGGAAACGGGAATGCCCTTGGATATTTTACAAATCCGGTTGCACTGGATCATATCGGCAATGACCTTTATGTTTTGGACGGCAGCAGGAACAGCCTGACAAAGCTGGTACTTACCGACTACGGGAAACAGATCAACAATGCAATCCTGGCTTATCAAAAGGGTGACTATGACTTGTCTGCTGATCACTGGAGGCAGGTGCTTAGGATGAACAGCAATTACGACCTTGCCTATCTCGGTATTGGACGCGCGCTGCTTCGGCAGAACCGTTATAAGGAAGCGATGGAATATTTCGAACTGAAATATTATGGGAAGGCGTACTCAAAGGCGTTCAAGCTCTGGAGGAAGGAATGGATTGAGGAACATATTGTTTATTTTGTTCTAGGGCTTTTGATCCTGATTGTTGTACCAAAGACCATAAAGACGGTAAAGAAAGTCAAAAGGGAGGTGTCTGAGGAGTGAAGATAGCAGAAAAGATCAATAAAGATAGCTTAAAGGAATACAAAAGATCACTCAGGTTTTCCCTCCACGTGATTGGTCATCCGTTCGATGGATTCTGGGATTTGATCCATGAGAAACGCGGTTCTATGGCAGCGGCAAACACGATTATGATTGCAGTGCTCCTGATCCGTATCTGGCGGATGCAGATGACAAACTTTATGTTCATCCTGTACCGCCCGCAGAACTTTAACGTGTTGATGTGCTGCTTAGAAATCCTTGTCCCTATTGTGATTGGCTGTATTTCAAACTGGTGCCTGACCACACTCTTTGACGGGAAGGGTACATTAAAGAGTATTTATATGGCGGTCTGCTATGCATACACGCCGTATGTGCTGCTCCAGTTGCCGATGATTTTTATCAGCAATGTAGTGACAGCAGAGGAAGGTGTTTTCTGGACGTATATGGACAGATTCACGGATATCTGGATTGCCATCCTGATACTTTCGGCGATGATGATGATCCATGATTATACTTTGGGTAAGGCGATTTTTGCAGCGATAGCAACGGCAATCGGCATGTTAATTATCATTTTTATCCTGTTGTTGTTCTTCAGTCTGATTTCGGACGGTTTTGCATATTTTATCTCGTTGTATAAAGAGATTGCATTCCGATTCTATTAGGGAGCGAGGAGGTTACAATGAAAAAATCAAAATTTTTAAGTTTCCTTCTTGCCCTTAGCCTGTCATCGGCAGCCCTTACTGGACTTGCCGGCTGTGGTGAAGAGGAAGTGCAGGAGGAGAACCTGGTTATCTATGGTTACGAGGAAGACAAATCCGAGTATGTAATGGAAAATGAGCATCTGAGGTTCGTTATGGATCCATCGACAACGCAGTTTTCCCTGACGGAGAAGGCGAGCGGCAAGGTATGGTATTCGAACCCGCCGGATATATCCGTTGAAACAATTGCGAACAAATCCATAAAGGATGGACTGCAATCCACGCTGATGCTGGTCTATGGCACAGTAAACGGTGTAGAAACCACATTGAACAGCTATGCATACAGTGTGGAGAACGGTCTGTATGAGATTGAGGAAGTAGAAAACGGTATTAAAGTAAAATACTCCATCGGCAATATCGAGCGTACCTATATTATTCCGGCCGCTCTCCCGGAAAGCCGCTATTTGGAATATTATAATAAGATGGAATCCAAGACGCAAAAGAGGATTGACCAGTATTACCGCAAGTATGATCTCAATAATCTGCGCGCGGAGGATGACAGGGATGCGCTTATAGAAACCTACCCGGATCTTGAAACCGAACCTGTGTATGTCCTAAGGGATGGTTTACAGGAGCATATCAGGGTCAGGATCGAGGAATATTTCGGGGATGCCGGCTATACATATGATGATTTTGTAAAGGATTCAGCCAAGTATTCCGTAACAAAGGTGACGGATAAACCGGCATATGACGTATCAGTTGTGTATGAACTTGACGGAAAGGACTTTGTTGTGCGTGTCCCTCTTGAGGAAGTGGATTACAAGGAAGCATACCCGATAATTTCGATTAAGCCGCTCCCGTATTTTGGGGCAGGCCATACTACGGATGACGGGTTTATCTTAGTGCCGGACGGTAATGGCGCTGTAATCCGTTTTAATAATGGAAGACAGTCGCAGAATTCTTTCTACAGCAATGTGTATGGCTGGGATTACGGCCAGAAGCGCGATGCGGTAATTATGGAAACGCGCGCCCTTTACCCGGTTTTCGGTATCTGCAATAACGGTTCTTCTTTCCTGTGTATTGCCGAGGAGGGAAGTGCCTATGCAACCATCGAAGCGGATGTTTCAGGAAGGCTTCACACCTTTAACTATGCCAATACGGGATATAAGATTATCCATAGCGAAAGTATGGATGTGTCATCAAAATCCGACAAGGCAGTTGTGGTATATGAGAAAAATGTACCAGAAGGCGAGTTGGTCAACCGTTACCGTTTTGTTGCTGGTGATACCTACACGGACATGGCTTTAGCATACCGCGACTATCTGACCGCGAGATATGCGCAGCTTGACAAAAACAATGATTCGTCCACCCCGCTTGTGGTGGAGTTAATCGGCGCGATTGAGGCGGTGGAAAACCATCTTGGATTCCCGGTAACCGTATCTAGGGAGTTGACTTCCTACAAGGAGGCGGCTGGGATTTTGGACGAATTTGTAGCTGCGGGAGTGAAAAACCTTGATATGAAGTATATTGGCTGGTTTAACGACAGCGTGCACCATAAGGTGCCAACAAAGGTAAAGCTGATTTCCGAACTTGGCAGCAAAAAAGATTTCACAAACTTTGTATCGAAAGCGAACGAGGCGGGTGTGGATCTTTATCTGGAAGCGTATGTTGAATTCGTTTACAAGAATACGCTGACGGACGGTTTTAGAATCAACCGTGATTCTGCGAAATATGTAACAAAGGAAATTGCCGAACTTTGGGATTACAGCCCGATCATCTATGCGCTGGAGGATTATGAGGACGATACACTCCGCTATTATGTAAAGAACAAATATACCAACAAGCTGATTGATTCCCTTGTGGATGCGGCAAAAAAGTACGGGGCGAAAAATCTTTCGTTTGCCGATTTGGGCAAACTGATTGGCGGGGATTATAACCCGAAGGCCGTTGTAACCCGCGAGGAAACGATGAAGCTGCAGCAGGAAAAACTGGCGCAGTTAAAGGAAAACGGGAATGGGGTTATGGTTTATACAGGCAATGAATACGCAGTACCGTTTGTGGATGCGGTGCTTGACCTCGATTTGGTTGGCAAGCAGTATGGGATTATTGATTATTCGGTGCCGTTTTATACCATTGCCCTGCACGGGCTGGTTAATTATGCTGGGGCAGCCATGAACCTAGCACCGGATCGCGAACTGGCATGGTTAAAGAGTATTGAAACCGGTGCGGGATTGTATTTTACTTTTATCGATGCGCCGGGTTCTAAGGTGCTTGAAACGGAATACACCTACCTGCATGGCTCAGAATACGACATGTGGAAGGATGAAGCACTCGCTATGTATCAGGAATATAATGGGGTGCTTGGCCATGTGTTTAACCAGTTTATCACAAATCATCGCTATCTGGCGGACGGAGTGACTGAAACAACCTACGAGGATGGGACAAAGGTCTATGTAAATTATAATTACACGGACTATTCGGCGGACGGCGTATCGGTTTCGGCAAGGGATTACGCTGTAAAGAAAGGGGGAGAATAAATGAAAGCAAAAAAGAAGAAGACGCTGGCGCAGAAAAACGCGATTGCCGGTTATCTCTTTATTCTTCCGTTTATTATCGGCTTTATCGCATTCCTTGGGTATCCGCTGATTGAGTCGATCCAGATGAGTTTTTCCGAGGTTACAGTCGGAAATGGCGGTTTTTCCATGCGCTTTATCGGCATTAACAATTTTAAGAAAGCTTTTACGGTTGACCCTGAGTTTAACCGGCTTTTGACGGAGTCGATTACTGGGATGCTCTATAAGGTTCCTGCAACATTAGTATTTAGCTTTTTTGTTGCCCTTTTACTGAACCAGGATTTTAAGGGCAGAGGCTTTGTGCGGGCAATCTTTTTCCTGCCGGTTATCCTCTCCTCCGGTGTTATTGTGGGACTGGAGTACAATAACACGCTTCTTCAGGGCATGGAGGACGTGGTGAAGGAATCGGGCAGCAATTCGAGTATTACGGCAACATTACAGTCCATTCTGGATACGGGCGGCATGGGATCAAAGTTTTTCGGCTATGTGTTTGATATCCTGGATAGTGTTTATGATATTGCGATTGCAGCCGGCATTCAGATTATTATATTCCTCTCCGGTTTGCAAACCATTTCAACAAGTATGTACGAGGCGGCGAAAATCGAGGGCTGTACGGCTTGGGAGAGTTTCTGGAAGATTACTTTCCCGATGGTAAGTTCCCTGATTCTGGTGAATATTGTTTACTCGATCATTGACTTCCTTATTCGGACAGATAACGAAGTCATGGAGAAAATCAACAAAACGATGTCAATGCAGATGGATTATGGGTTTTCCTCTGCAATGGCGTGGAGCTATTTCCTCTGCGTTATGGCAATCATAGGTGTTGTTTCTCTTATCTTATCAAAGAAGGTATACTATTATGAGTAGAGCGAGCGCAAAAATAGAAAGGGAAAAATTCTGGGAGAGAAACCGGAAGTCGGACGGTTATCTGTTAAAGAAAACTGTCAGCAACGGATTCTATAAGATTGCAAGAGCCATTCTTCTGTTCGGTTTGTGCTTCTTGATCATTCAGCCGCTGCTGAATAAAATATCGATCAGCTTTATGCAGGAGCAGGATTTGTATGATGCGACGGTTATCAGTGTACCAAGGAATTTTACAACATTTAATTATAAGCTTGTGGATCAGCTCTCGTCCTACTGGACTTGTCTGAGAAACACGGTGTTTGTGGCGCTGTTAGTCAGTGTGATCCAGGTAGCCGCCTGCACACTGGTCGGCTATGGTTTTGCCCGCTACAAATTCCCGCTTAAAAAATTCTGGTTCGCGTGCGTGATGTTATCGATCCTGATCCCGCCGCAGACCATTTCCTCGTCGCTCTGGCTGCACTTTTCATTTTTTGATGTGTTTGGCATCTTCAAGGCGATAACAGGGAAAACCATTAATTTACAGAATTCGATGGCACCTTACATTATGATGTGTATTGGCTGTATGGGGTTAAAGAGCGGACTTTATATTTACCTGATCCGGCAGTTCTTCCGCAATATCCCGAAAGAACTGGAAGAAGCGGCCTATGTGGATGGTTGTGGCAAGCTTAAGACCTTTCTCCGCATTATGCTTCCGGATGCGAAGCCGATTCTTACATCGTGCTTTTTGTTCGCATATGTATGGCAGTGGACGGACTCTTATTATTCCAAGCTCTTCCTTGGCAAGGTGAAGCTGCTGCCAAAAGCCCTGACTTCACTGACTGGACGGTTAGGTGATTACTTGACTTCCATGTATGGTCCTGGAATCATGGCATCTGCGGCATATGAACAGGCTATGATTGCTACAGGGCTGTTAATGACAATAATCCCTCTGTTGATCATTTATCTGGTTGCACAGAAGGGATTTGTGGAGAGCCTTAGCCAGAGCGGTATCAAGATGTAAAGGGCAAAATAGGAACAGATTGGGGAGTTTGCGGGGAATTCCCGATTTGCGGGAATTCCCGCAAATCGGGGCTTCCTGTTTTGGTAATTGTCTGCCATAGGAAAACTAATAGGCAATGTGGTATAATGTTTTATGCCATTAACGGCAGGATGGTAACAAACGGGTGTATAGACGGGTAGGCCGTTTATCGCAATAAAAAAGGAGGTAGCAGCATTGAGAAAGAAAGGACAGAAATTAGCAGCAATCATGATGTCACTTGCAATGGCGGCAAGTATAACGGCTTGTGGTGGGGAGGATAACGCCGAAACCGGGAAGAACGTTACAAATACCCCGAAGCCAACGCAGGATGCAGGAACATCAACACCAGGAGCGGGAGATGACAAAATCCCGGAACCGACAGAAGTACCAGAAAAGTACAAAGACCTTGGCGGCCTTGAGATCATTATTGCAGACTGGTGGTCCGGCGAGGAAGGCGAACCGAAAAACGCACAAGAAGAAGCAACCCGTGAATACCGCAAGGAGATACAGGAGAAATACAATTTCACAATTAAACAGGTTAATATTGGTGCCTGGGGAGATCATCAGGAGAATTTCGTTGTTTCCACGATGGCAAATTCGCCGATGGGTTCTTTGTTTATGATGGATCAGGGCTTTATTGCGAAACCTCTGGCAAACAATCTGTTCTATGATCTTGCAACCCTGGATAGTTTTGATTTTACCGAGAGTAAGTGGAATCCTGCGGTTATTGAGCAGATGACGGAGGGTGCCCATGTATATGGTATGGCATCCGGGAAGCCGGAGTGGAGAGTAGGTGTCTTCTGGAACAAGAGGCTCTTTGAAGAGGCAGGCCTTGAACCAGATCTTCCATATGACCTGCAGGCAAACGGTGAGTGGACCTGGGCAAAATTTGAGGAACTCTGTCAGAAACTGACCCGCGATACAAACAGTGATGGTACGCCAGATACCTACGCGATGGCAAGTTTTTCCGTTGATATGTTCAAGGCACTTGTAGCCTGCAACAATGCGCAATTTATCGGGCGCGATGAAAACGGCAAATATTACAACGCGACCGGCACACCGGAGTTTTTGGCAGCAATGCAGTTTGGTGTTAAGCTGATCGAAAATAAATACGAGATGCCAGCTCCGGAAAATTCAGACTGGGATTGGTTTATGCCAGCTTTCCATGATGCAAAAGTTGCCATGACCTTTGCTGAGGAATTTAAAGTTGGTCAGTGGAAGGATATGGACGACGATTTTGGTTTTGTTATGGCACCGGCAGGACCGAGCGGGCAGAGTACTACTGTTTTTGCGGATAATGTGGTAGTTATGCCAGTATGTATGAATGCCGAAACCGCAAACAAGATTGCGTTTGCTTACAATCTTTACACAAACCCAACACCGGGATACGAGGATGACGATGACTGGAAGACCCGTGTGTACGACAATTTCCGCGACGAGCGTGCGGTGGATGAAACCCTTAGCATGATGTATGAGGAAGGCAGGGGTGTTATATGGTATCTGCCAATGGTATATGGTACAGACTACGGCGATATCATTTACAATGTATATGGTCTGCACAATACGCCGGCAGAGAAGATCGAGGAAGTTGCTAATAGCTGGCAGATGTTGATTGAAGATGCGAACATGAGATAAACATATTTTGTTTTAAAGCGCAGCGGTTCCTGCGGGAGGGCGGCAGCGTGCCGTTCCCGCAGGAACTGTTTCTGTATGTGGTTTTAAAAAGATTCCTTTTTTGGGAGAGGGATGGTATAATAAGTTTGTGATTAAAGGGGTTATGATCACTTATTACGAAAAGGTTTTCGTTCTTTTGGGGAAGACTGGAGGAAAAACAGAAATCCGGATGGTCAGGCAAGGAGGGGGAATATGTTGCCAAGAAAAAGGAAACGGATTGGGAAGTTTGTTGTATGGCTGCTCGTGGCTGTAATGGTCTTTGGGTTTACAGGGTGCAGCCAGGGGGATGATGGTGATGTGAAAACCCCAACGCAGGGCGTGCAGCCAACAAAGCCAGGGGATTCTAAAGCACAGGGGGATGACGTGGGACAGGAAGCTGGGATAACGCAGGGGGCAAATCAGGATGCTGACACCACGCCGGAACCGACTGAACCTGAAAAAGAAGTCCGCACGGATTTTTACATATCGGCGATTGACGAAGAGATTCCAAGTATGTATGAGTACTGGAAGGACTATTTCTCCATCGGTATTGCCATTACAAGGGGAGAATTACTCAACGATTTTAAGGGGGAGCTAATTATACAACAGTTTAACAGTATGACCTGCGGCAATGAGATGAAGCCGGACGCGCTGCTTGACCGGGAGGCTACAAAATCGGCAGGTACAGAAACCTGTCCTGTCCTCAAATTTGATAGTTGCGACGAAATGCTCCAGTTCTGTATGGACAATAATATTAAGATGCGCGGGCATACACTGGTATGGCACAGCCAGACACCGGACTGGTTCTTTATGGAAGGATATTCAAACAAGCAGGATGCTGTTTTTGCATCCCGCGAGGTAATGCTTTTGCGCATGGAGAATTATATCCGCCTTGTGATGGAGTATGTAAATACAACTTATCCCGGCGTGGTTTATGCATGGGATGTAGTAAATGAGGCGATTGCGCCGGGGGATGGCGGTGAGGATGGGATGCGTATGAGCGACAGTTTCTGGTACCAGACCATTGGATCGGATTTTGTCGAGAAGGCATTTGAATATGCGAGGAAGTATGCGGATCCGGAACAGAAGCTATTCTACAATGATTTTAATACCTACGAAAGTGCAAAGCGCATTGCGATCTTAAAGCTTGTAAATAAAATTAAGGAGCAGGGCAATATTGATGGGATCGGGATGCAGAGCCATATTGGCATGAGTTCGCCAACACTTTTAGATTACGAGGAAACCATCCGCAAATTTGGGGAAACCGGGCTTGAAATCCAGATAACAGAATTGGACATCAACTTGGATACGAACACGGAGGAAGATTTCATAAAGGAGGGAACCCGTTATAAGAGGTTATTCTTCACATTCAAAAATCTGGTGGATACTGGTGCGGCAAATATAACAAATGTAACGGTCTGGGGGCTGACGGATGAAGGTTCGTGGCTGAACAAGGATGGGAAGCGATACCCGCTCCTTTTTAACCAGGTATTGGAAACAAAACCTGCATTCTGGGGGGTTTTGATGGACGATGGGATCCCGCTGTATTAGGGTGGGGGTTGTCCTGTCGGACATGATAGAAAGCAGGGTGGGCAGTCCTGCCATAGCCTAGAGATGGCAAATTGTATGCAAGGAGGAGAAGAAGCATGGAGGATCAGGCATATCAAAACGAGAGCCTTACGTTTGAAGAGAGGGCGAAGGCGCTTGTGGCCGGGATGACGCTGGAAGAAAAGGTATTTCAGACATTACATGGGGCGAAGGAAATTAAACGGCTTGGAGTAAAAGCATACAATTACTGGAACGAAGCGCTGCATGGTGTGGCGCGGGCGGGTGTGGCGACAGTCTTCCCGCAGGCAATCGGTCTGGCGGCAATTTTTGATGAAGATTTTATGGAGGAGGTCGCGGATGTTATTTCGACCGAAGGACGTGCAAAATTTAATGCACAGCAAAAATATGGCGACTATGATATATACAAGGGGCTAACATTCTGGTCGCCGAATGTGAATATATTCCGTGATCCGCGCTGGGGGCGCGGCCATGAAACATACGGCGAGGATCCTTACCTGACATCGAGGCTGGGTGTGCGTTTTATCGGAGGAATCCAGGGGCATGACGGGAAATATTTAAAGGCGGCAGCCTGTGCAAAGCATTTTGCCGTGCATTCCGGCCCGGAAGGGATCCGTCACAGTTTTAATGCAAAGGCGAGCAAACAGGATATGTATGAAACCTACCTCCCTGCCTTTAAGGCCTGTGTGAAAGAGGCGGATGTCGAGGTGGTTATGGGGGCGTACAACCGCACAAATGGAGAACCCTGCTGCGGCAGCAAGACATTATTACAGGATATTCTGCGCAAGGCATGGGGGTTTCGGGGGCATGTCACATCGGACTGCTGGGCAATCAAGGACTTCCATGAGTACCATATGGTTACAAAAACGCCGGTTGAGTCAGTATCGCTCGCGATGAATAATGGCTGTGATTTAAATTGTGGAAATATTTTTGTGAACCTTTTGCAGGCGGTGCGTGATGGCATGGTAACGGAGGAAACTATCGATGGTGCCGTTACCCGATTGATGGTAACACGCATGAAGCTTGGTCTATTCGACCGGGAAATGCCGTACAGTGATATCCCGTATGAGGTGTGCGACTGCGTGGAGCACCGTGCCATCAACCTTACAGCGGCAAAGCGCTGCCTGACCATGTTAAAAAACAAGGATGGTTTCCTTCCGTTAGACAGGCACAAAATCAGGAGTATTGGGGTAATCGGACCAAATGCGGATAGCCGTGCGGCGCTTGTGGGCAATTATGAGGGGACAGCCTCGGAATACGTCACAGTACTTGATGGAATCCGCGAAGCAGCAGGCGAAGGGGTGAGGATTTTCTACTCGCAGGGATGCCACCTGTATAAAGACCGGATTTCGGGATTAGCTGAGGCGGATGACCGCCTGGCAGAAGCAAAAGCAGTGGCGGATGCTTCCGATGTGGTGGTTATGTGCCTCGGTCTTGATGCGACCATCGAAGGCGAGGAGGGCGATGCCGGGAACGAGTTTGGCAGCGGCGACAAGATTTCACTGGGGCTGCCGGGAAAACAGCAGGAACTTTTAGAAGCAGTTGTAGCCTGCGGCAAACCGGTTATTCTTATTCTTCTTGCGGGTTCGGCACTCGCACTTACCTGGGCGGATGGACAGGAAAAAGTGCCAGCCATTGTACAGGGCTGGTATCCGGGCGCACAGGGGGGGCGTGCCATTGGGCAGTTGATTTTCGGGGATTACTCCCCGGAAGGAAAACTCCCGGTTACATTTTACCGCACAACCGAGGAACTGCCGGAGTTTACGGATTACTCGATGAAGGGACGTACCTATCGCTATATGGAACAGGAAGCGCTCTATCCGTTTGGATATGGATTAAGCTATACAAAGTTTGTATGCAGCGCTAAAATTGAGGTTTGCGGTGCGAAAGCGGGGCTTATCGGGAAAGATGCGCGAACCGGTGCAGCAAAGCAAGACAGGACGGCAGTGCAGGATGATGGCCATGTAATCTCGGCGGGCAGTATCGTAAAGATTATGGCGGTACTTACCAATATCGGTTCCTATGATGGTGCCGAAACGGTTCAGGTATATGTAAAGGCGAAGGATGTGCCAGGTGCGCCAAACTGCCAGCTTAAGGGATTGAAAAAACTTACGCTGGCGGCGGGGGAACGCAGGGAAACCGAGATAGTACTGGATATGCGGGCATTTGGCCTGTTTACAGAGGATGGCGAAAAACGGATCTGGCCGGGCAAGTATGAAATCTATGTCGGCACCTGTCAGCCGGATAAAAGAAGTGTCGCGCTGACAGGGAACAAGCCGCAGGTCTTTACCGTAACATGCCGCGAATGTGCGGTGGTGGAAACCATATAAAAACAGGATAGCAGGGGCTGCAAAATATTGTACCCAGGCGGTGCCCGGTTGTGTTAAGCTGTTAAAAAGACAGCATAGTGTATCGTATGTTTGTTTGCAGAGTCATTATAAAATAGAAGGTTTTTGAGGGGTATTATAAAGAAAGAGGGAGCGGGCTTGCCATAAAAGGAGAGTCCGCTTCTTCTTTTCTTATTTATACAAAATTTGTTAAAATTTAGGATTTTCTGACTTTTTATAAAACACCATTGCAAGTATGGCAGCCGCCACAGCCCCACAGAATTTTCCGCCCATCAGGGCGGCTAACATCCCAGGTTCAGTGCTGAGGACAAAACCCAGATGGGCAGCAAGCAGGCTGGTGCCGCTGACCAGAAAAGCCCCAGCCGCGACTTTTCCCTTTGGATCCATATCCTGATACATGGAAAAAACGGGGATTGCGCTGACCAGACCGATTAGCATTCCTGTCAGGCTCTGCGGTGTTACGCCCAGTTTGCTGCCAAGATGTGCAAAGGGTCTGGCAAGCAGGCGGCGCAGTAATTCTGCTGCGGGAAGACTCCCAAGTAAGACCACGCCGATGGAGGATACCACCGCCATAGCTTCCTCGATTGGAGCCATACCAGGAATGGGATTCCATCCAAGAAAGGATTCTACGGCGGCCAATATAAGTCCTGCTGTAACCAGAATCCGTATGCCCTCCGCAAGTGCGCAAAAGCCTTTTACCATTCTGTCCGGTATTTTCCACAGACCAAGCAATAGCAAAAACGCTGCAACAAAAATTGGAAGATTTTGATGCAGGCTATTGACAAAAGAAAGACCGGAAAGTAATCCGCCAACCACCAGCCCGACCGGCATGGCAGCTAATCCAAGCATAATTCCCCTGGCAAAATATTCCCGGTCTTTTCCACGGATCATTCCCATGCCCACCGGAATGGTAAAAACCAGGGTACAGCCGAATACCGCAGAAACCACAATACCTGCATAGCTGCCGACCGCGCTGTTTACGGCAAGTTCCTTTGCAAGCTGGTAGCCGCCCATATCGATAGCCAACACGCTTCCGAACATGGCAGGATCCACCCCAATGGCCTGATAAAGTGGAATGACCGCCTTCCCCAGGATATCCGCTAGCACGGGGGAAAGACAGATCATCCCCGCCATGGACAGCGCCATGGAACCGAGGAGCCGAAATCCCTCCTCAAATTTCTCCCCCAGACTGAAACGGTTTTTTAAAAGCCGGTCAAGCCCGCCGAGAACCGCCCCTACAGCCATAACCGCCATTAGTACCTGATTCATATAAAAACACTCCCTATGTACTTTTGTATTATTTTACGTCAGATTCCCGGCACAAAGCCCTTCTGCATGGTTGACTCAATCTCCTCGATTGTCCTCGGTGTTATGGAGGACAGGTTTTCACATCCTGTTTCTGTAACCAGGCAATTATCCTCTAGGCGGAACCCAATCCCCCATTCCTCATGGTAAATCCCGATATCCACACAAAAAACCATTCCCGGTGCGATCACTTCCGGAGTTTCCACCACATCATGCACATCAAACCCCACATGATGCGCGCCGCCGTGCCACATATAAGTGCCAATATTTTTCACATCATCCAGCACCCCGGCTTCCACCAGAAGTCCCGCATTGTAGCGGCGTGCCTCCGCGTCCACCTCGCGCATCGCCATCCCCGGTTTGATCATGCTGAACATATGGTTTGAAGTAGCGAGTGCACACTGATATAAAAGCTTTTGCCGCTCATTGAAACGCCCGTTGCACGGCCATCCCCTAGATACATCATTCATCAGGTAGTCATGCCATGCCCCAACATCATTCAGCACCATATCCCCATCATGCGCCTGGCCTTTGTAAGCATAATAATGGATGCAGAAATTATTTTTCCCGGCAGAGATAATGGAAGGGAACGCAGGACCCTGCGGACCATACTGCCCAAGGATATAATCAAAAACCGCTTTGTACTGGTATTCGTACATCCCGGGTTTTGAAGCTTTCATCATGGCTGTAATGCCCTCACAGGTAATCTTCTCCGCCTGGCGCATTGCTGCAAGCTCGCATGGCTGTTTGATTGTGCGCAGTTTCCGGAAAATTTTATTGGCATTTTCTATTTTTAGATAAGGATAATTTTGTGCAATCTGTTTCAGGAGCAGGTGGGCAGGTTCATCGCGGTCGGCAGGGGATACCCGGTAAAGATCAAGATACAGATATTGATAATTACCTGTCGCGGCAAGCTGGTGGAATTCATCCAAAAAAGAACCACTGTATCCGGTTTCGGCAATTCCCGAAAGCGTTGATGCTTCATCTGGCTTGATGCGCGCCCCCGTCCAGCGCTCTTTTAGCGGATCCGGCGGCAGCAGGAAGATTTTTTCGCGCACATTGCCCTTTCCGTCCTTGCGCGCCAAAAGAATTAATTCCTTGCCATCAAGCCCTGTCAGATAGAGGAAATCCCGGTTCGTATAAAAAGGATAAAACTCGTCGTTGGTCTTTCTTACTTCCGTCCCGGAAAACATGACCAGCAGGGAATCCTCCTTCATCTGCTGATAAAAATTCTGCCGGTTTCCCAAAAAAAATTCTTTGTCCATCGTTTAAACCTATGCCTTTCTGTGATATTTTTCCGGCGGGGCAAAAACTCCGCCGTTGCGTTTATTATAATCCAGGAAAAAGGAGGGTGCAAGAAAATATTTTAACAATTCCTTATAGGGGATAAAAACATTTAAGTGTCAAAATGGTTCAAAAAATACATTGACAATCCGCTTTCTATATGATAAATTATATTTTAGTCTACAATTAATAAACCAAAGACACGCCATAAT
>CAMWUU010000013.1 GCA_947177515.1 uncultured Lachnospiraceae bacterium | reverse complement strand
ATCATATACTGGACATAATTGGAAGTATAAATTCACCTTTTTATAAATTACATTTATTGTATTAAATTTACATTTTTATATGTATTTTAGGATAAATTGTAAATATAAGAATATACACAGATATTATTTGCTTTTGATAATAGGACACAATAGAAAATTATATAATTATCCAAACTTATATTTTTTTATATACTGTTACCCATCCCCGAACATGGATAACAGTATATCGAAGGTTTTGTCAAGAAACTGGATACAAAAACGGAACTTCCCTGTTTTACTACCCTCTTTTATTCTGTATACAGATTCCCACCCTTATCATCCATCACAACAATCACAGGAAAATCCTCCACCTCCAGCTTGTATATCGCTTCCGCGCCCAGATCCTCATAGGCGACCACTTCTGCTTTCTTGATACATTTTGACAATAGGGCACCTGCTCCGCCAACGGCAGCAAAGTAGACAGCATGATGTTCCCTCATTGCCTCCGCTACAGCTTTGCTCCTTCTTCCCTTACCAATCATCCCAGTCATACCAAGGGCGAGCAGGGTCGGTGTATATTTATCCATACGGCTGCTTGTGGTTGGCCCTGCAGAACCGATCACCTGTCCTGGTCTGGCCGGGGTTGGTCCAAGGTAATAAATTGTCTGGTCTTTGATTGGGAGGGGAAGCACTCCGCCACTTGCAAGTGTTTCCGTCATACGTTTATGTGCTGCGTCGCGCGCCGAATAGATGATTCCAGTTAGGTATACATAATCCCCCACTGTCAGACTTTGCGCAATTTCCTTTGTAATCGGAAGGATGATTTTTTTACTTTTATCCTCTTGATTATTATCCTGGCAAATACTTTGACTATTAATCGAATTATTATTTTTGCTGGTATGATCAAAATGCTGATTTGTCATTTTCTTTCCCCACTTTTTTCTTTCTTTCAGATTTTTATCCACAAACCATCCTATAAAATCCTTTTTACATGTCTGTTTACATGACAGCATATATTGACTGCAACTGGAAGCCCTGCAATATGGGTTGGATAGGTTTCAATATTGAGTCCGAGTGCTGTGATACGGCCTCCTAGTCCTCCAGGTCCTAAACCGGTTGTGTTGATTTCCTGTAACAATTCCTTCTCCAATTCCCTGATATGGGACAATGGGGAAGGGGTGTCTAAGTTCCTTACCAGAGCCTTTTTAGCTAAGAGTGCACATTTTTCAAAATCGCCGCCAATCCCGATGCCGACCACCATTGGCGGGCAGGCATTTGGTCCGGCAAGCCTTACGGTTTCTAGGACAGCCTGTTTTACACCCTCTATTCCATCCGCCGGTTTTAGCATTATAATACGACTCATATTTTCACTGCCAAATCCTTTCGGTGCTACTGTAATTTCCAGTGTATCCCCATCCACAATATTGTAATGGATAATCGCTGGGGTATTGTCTTTTGTGTTCTCCCGCAAAAGCGGGTCACCCACAACCGATTTGCGCAGATAACCGTCACGATATCCCTGCCGAACCCCCTCATTGACAGCATCCGCAATTCCTATTCCATCAATATGCACATCCTGTCCAATATCCAAAAATACTACTGCCATACCAGTATCCTGACAGATCGGGATCTGCTCTTGTTCTGCAATTTCCAGGTTCTCTTTTAACTGCCCCAGTATTCTTTTACCGAGAAGTGATTCTTCCTTTTCCCCCGCACCCAGAATCCTGCCCTTTACATCATCCGTAAGCGATAAATTTGCCTCAATACACATTTCACGAACATTTTTAATTATTTCATCCGTATGAATTACTTTCATTCTTTCCCTCATTTCCTTTTGCATAATTTAACTATTTTTTTAATTAGCCAACTTCCTAATGCTCCCTATTATAAATATAAATATCTTTATAATTAATAGATGCGTTTTACAGAAAGCCTGACCGGCAAAAAAGGAGGTGTCGCATGTTGCGACAGCCTCCTCCGGTTATCTGCTGCCTTTTTTCTTATTCTTCTTCCTCTGTTTCCTCTTTATCCCCTAACGCGCGCTGTACAAGTTGATCAAGGTCGGACATATCTTCTTTTTTCCCATCCTGTAAAACTGCTTTCTCCTTAGGTCTGTTTTCTTTTGCTAAACCCAGATAAGATTCCCCGTCTTCTTCGCTGCCCTCGTCTGGAATATTTTCTTCGGCTAGTTCCTCCTCGAGCTTCTTTAGCATCTCTTCCTCATTTGTTTGTGCACCACTTTCCTTTACTTTTGCGACACTTGCCACCCGGACATCTTTATCCGTATCGATATCCATCAGTTTTACACCGGAAGTAATCCGTCCGAGCTTGCTGATACCACTTACCGCCATTCGTATAATAATTCCCTCATTGGTTATCAGCATGATCTCATTTTCTTCGTCAACTGCCTTCGCTCCGACTACATTACCAGTTTTTTCTAAAATCTTATAGCATTTAACTCCTTTTCCACCCCGGTGCTGGCAGGTAAATTCTTCCATTTCTGTGCGTTTTCCCAGTCCATTCTCGGAAACAATCAAAATATATTTTCCCTGGGAATCGATCTGCATCGCAACGACCTCATCCTCCGGTGCAAGATTCATGCCAATTACGCCCATGGATGTGCGTCCCGTGCTGCGCACGTCCTTTTCATTAAAACGGATACACATGCCATCCTTTGTCACAAGGAAAATATCTTTATGGTTGTTTGTTGTCTTGACCTCAATCAGCTCATCTTCCTCCTTCAAACTGATTGCTGCAAGGCCGCTTTTGCGGATATTTTCATATTCGCGTATTTTGGTCTTTTTGACCATTCCTTTTTTGGTTGCCATAAAAAGGTAACGGTTATCCTCATACTCTTTTAACGAGATTACAGCAGTAATCTTTTCCTGCGGCATAAGCTGCAGAAGGTTTATAATGGCTGTGCCGCGCGCTGTACGGGAAGATTCTGGTATCTCATAGGCCTTTAAACGGTAGACGCGTCCCCTGTTTGTAAAAAACATGATGTAATGATGATTGGTTGTCATAAACAGATCCTCGATAAAATCCTCTTCGAGTGTCTGCATTCCTTTAATCCCCTTGCCACCGCGATGCTGGCTCTTAAAATTATCGATTGACATGCGCTTAATGTAACCAAGGCGTGTCATTGCTATTACCACATTGTCATCAGGGATCAGATCTTCCATATTGATATCATATGCATCATAACCAATGGATGTCCTGCGCTCATCGCCGTATTTATCACGGATAACAAGAAGTTCATCACGCACTACGCCTAGCAATTCTTTTTCATCGCCCAAAATTTCCTTAAAGCGGGCAATCTGCTTAATCAGATCAGCGTATTCACCTTCTAACTTCTCTCTCTCTAGCCCGGTCAACGCACGCAGACGCATATCAACGATTGCCTGAGCCTGTGGATCATCCAGCGCAAAACGCTCGATTAGGCGTTCCTTTGCAATCGGCGTTGTTTTTGAGGAACGGACTATGTTAATTACTTCATCAATATGATCAAGCGCAACGATCAGCCCTTTCAGGATATGGGCACGTTCCTCCGCTTTGTTCAGATCATACTGTGTCCGCCTTGTAACAACCTCCTCCTGATGTTTTAAGTAATAATCAAGCATTTGCAGGAGGTTTAATATTTTTGGCTCATTGTTTACCAGTGCAAGCATAATTACACCGAAAGTATCCTGGAGCTGCGTATGTTTAAATAGATGATTCAACAGTACGGTCGGGTTGGCATCCCTGCGCAGTTCAATGACAATGCGCATTCCTTCCCGGTTTGACTCATCACGCAGTTCCGTGATACCATCAATCTTTTTATCACGCACTAGCTCCGCGATTTTCTCAATTAACCTGGCCTTGTTTACCATGTATGGAAGTTCTGTTACAACAATACGGTTTTTGCCGTTTGCCATTGGTTCAATATTGGTAACGGCCCGCACACGGATTTTGCCGCGGCCAGTGCGGTAAGCTTCCTCAATGCCGCGCGTGCCAAGAATCATTGCACCAGTCGGGAAATCCGGGCCTTTTACCACCTCGAGAATTTCCTCCATGGTTGTTTCCCGCCCCTGTATCTTGTTTTCAATCAGTTTGACAACTGCGTTCACAACTTCCCCCAGATTATGAGGTGGGATATTGGTCGCCATACCTACGGCAATACCGGATGTCCCGTTGACCAAAAGGTTTGGGATACGGGATGGAAGTACTTCAGGTTCTTTTTCTGTTTCATCAAAGTTCGGCAAAAAATTTACAATATTCTTGTTAATATCTGCAAGCATCTCCATGGAGATTTTGCTAAGCCTCGCTTCAGTGTAACGCATGGCCGCAGCCCCGTCCCCGTCAACGGAACCAAAATTCCCGTGTCCGTCCACAAGGGGATAACGTGTGGACCATTCCTGTGCAAGATTAACAAGAGCGCCGTAAATGGAACTGTCGCCGTGTGGGTGGTATTTACCCATGGTATCGCCGACAATACGCGCACATTTACGGTGCGGCTTATCCGGTCCATTGTTCAACTCGATCATCGCATAGAGGATTCTCCTTTGCACCGGCTTTAACCCATCGCGCACGTCCGGCAGGGCGCGAGCTGCGATAACGGACATGGCATACTCAATATAGGAGTTTTCCATTGTCTTTTTCAGATCGACATCATTTATTTTATCAAATATTGTATCGTCCATTTATTTCCCCATTTCTGCGTTTAAAACCGCACAATCTCAATCAATAAATATCCAGGTTCTTTACAAATTTCGCATTGGCCTCGATAAACTCGCGGCGCGGATCCACATCATCCCCCATCAGGGTCGTAAAAGTCACATCGATTTCTGATGATTTTTCCTCATCAATCATAACACGGTGGAGGATTCTCTTTTCCGGATCCATGGTGGTGTCCCAGAGCTGTTCGGCATCCATCTCCCCAAGACCTTTGTAGCGCTGGATTTTATTGTTATTGTCGCGCCCGATTTCAAGCAATATCCTGTTTAGTTCGTCATCGTTGTACGCGTACCATACCTGTTTGTTTTTTTCGATTTTATAGAGCGGCGGCTGCGCAAGGTATACATAACCCTGTTTGATCAACTCCGGCATAAAACGGTAGAGGAATGTAAGCATCAGGGTTGCAATATGTGCACCGTCCACATCGGCATCGGTCATAATTATTATTTTGTGATAACGTAATTTCGTAATATCAAACTCATCATGAATCCCTGTACCAAATGCTGTGATCATCGCCTTGATTTCTGCATTGACCAATACTTTATCAAGCCGGGATTTCTCAACATTCAAAATCTTGCCGCGCAGTGGCAGGATGGCCTGTGTTGCACGGGAACGGGCATTTTTCGCGGAACCGCCTGCTGAATTTCCCTCAACAATAAAGATTTCGCAGTTTTTCGGGTCTTTGTCTGAACAGTCTGCAAGTTTTCCTGGCAGGGCAGTAGAATCTAACGCTGTCTTGCGTCTGGTTAATTCGCGTGCCTTACGCGCTGCATCCCTGGCTCTTTGAGCCAAAACTGCTTTCTCACAGACTAGCTTGCCCACGGCAGGATTCTGCTCCAAAAAGTAGGTTAGCTGTTCAGAAACAACATTTTCCACCGCGCTCCTTGCCTCGCTGTTGCCCAGTTTTTGTTTGGTTTGTCCTTCAAACTGCGGCTCCGGCAGTTTGATGCTGATAATGGCAGAGATCCCTTCCCGGATATCTTCACCGGAGAGCGGCTGTTCATTTTCCTTTAGATATTTCATTTGCCTTGCATAGGCATTAAATGTTTTGGTTAGTGCATTTTTAAATCCAGTAAAATGCGTCCCACCTTCCGGCGTTATTATATTATTCACAAAACTATAGCAGCTTTCCGTATAGGTATCATTGTGCTGGATGGCAACTTCGACATAGGTTTCGTCCTTTTTGCCTTCACAGTATATGATTTCCGGGTAAAGAGCCGTGCGCCCCTTGTTTAAATACTGTACATATTCCTTGATGCCACCCTCATAGTGGAAGGTTTTTGTTTTTTCCTGGTCTTCGCGTTTATCGGTCAGAGTGATTTTTAACCCCTTTGTTAAAAATGCGGTTTCCCTGAGGCGCTCTTTCAGGATATCATAATCAAAAACCGTTTCTTCAAAGATTGTATCATCTGGTAGGAATGTAACGGTGGAACCAGTTCGGTCCGAAGTACCTATTTCGGTAAGCGGCATCACTGCCCTGCCCCGTTCATAACGCTGTTTGTAACTTTTTCCATCCAGATCCACCACGACTTCCAGCCAGTTCGAGAGGGCATTTACTACGGATGCCCCAACACCGTGCAACCCGCCCGATACCTTGTATCCTCCGCCGCCGAATTTGCCGCCCGCATGCAGGATGGTAAATACAACCTCGACGCTGGATACCCCTTTTTTCTTGTTGATTTCAACCGGAATGCCTCGCCCGTTATCAATGACCGTAACGGAACCATCCTGGTTGACAGAAACGTCGATTTGTGTACAATACCCTGCCAGCGCCTCATCCACCGCGTTATCCACAATCTCATAGACAAGATGGTGGAGTCCCCTGCTCGATGTGCTGCCGATGTACATACCCGGCCGTTTCCTTACTGCTTCCAATCCTTCCAAAATCTGTATCTGGTCTGCCCCGTAATCCTTGCTCATTGTATCCTCCATTTCCTTATGCCTTGCGGCGTCCATCCGTTTCAAAATACCGGAAAACTGCTGCGATATGTACCGCTATTCCGGCTGTATACTGCCCTGCACCACATGATAAATCCGATCGGAGCGGATTCGCTCTTTTACAAATTCTTCCAGGCCTGTGCAGGTGATGATTGTCTGTATATTTTTAATGCTGTCTAACAACTGTGTCTGTCTGTTCCTGTCAAGTTCCGAAAGGACATCATCAAGCAGCAGAACCGGATCATCCCGGATTCTTTTTTTTACCAGCTCTATCTCGGCAAGCTTTAATGAGAGTGCTGATGTTCTCTGCTGCCCCTGTGAACCAAATTTGCGGATATCTTCCCCGTTCAGGTAAAAACTGATATCGTCGCGGTGCGGGCCGTGCAGTGTACTTTTTAAAACCAGCTCCCTGTCCTTATCCTGTAAAAGAGCTCCCAAAAAACCGTCTTCTTTGATATTCGGTTCATAACGCAGTTTTAGTTCTTCCATTCCACCGCAGAGGCGGCTGTGGATCGAACCAACCAAGGTATTTAATTCCTCTACAAATAATTTCCTGGCTTGGATGATTTCCTTTCCATATTTCACCAATTGTTCATTCCATACCAAAAGTGTTTCCGCAAGACGCGCGTCAAATCCGATCTGTTTCAAAAGATTATTGCGCTGTTCCAGGATTTTGTTATATTTTGTCAGATTATGTAAATATATCCTGTCTAATTGACAAAGCTCCATATCCACCATTCGACGACGTTGTGCGGGTCCTTCTTTAATGATGGATAAATCCTCGGGGGAAAAAGAAATCACATGTAAAAAACCGTAAAGTTCCGAAGATTTTTTCACTGGAAGACCGTCCATGGCAGCACTCTTTGACTTCGACCTGCGAAGATGCATATCAAGCTTGTGCGGCACTTTTTCACGTTCCACATACATTCGGATATGGCACTCCTCGTCACCAAGCCGAATCATTTCTTTATCCCTGCTACCTTTTTGTGACTTCGTTGTAGCACAAACACAGATTGCTTCCAATATATTAGTTTTTCCTTGTGCATTGTCCCCGTAAAGAATATTCACTCCTTCGGAAAATTCGATAAAAAGCTTTTCATAATTGCGGAACCTGTTTAATTCCAATGATTTGACCAGCATATTGATACACCGTCACGCCTTTTTTCCAAAAACACTAAATTTGTTGTTTTTGTACTCCACCACATCGCCGTCCACAATTTTTTTCCCGCGCTTAAGCTCCGTCGTGCCGTTTAATTTCACCTTGCCGGAGGTGATAGCCTCTTTTGCCTCAACCCCGGAATCAACCAGCCCTGCTAATTTTAGAGCCTGTCCAAGCTTGATAAAATCATCCCTGATCTGTATGGAATCCATTATATCTGCTTCCTTTCTGCGTTTTTGTTAATATACTTATAAATTAAAATATTTATCAAGATAGATTTTATATAAATATACATTTTATCCTTGTCAGCCATTTTTTACAGCAAGACCCACTGCAATTAGTTAAATCATTACTATTATATTAAATATTTGCTGCATTAAAATTAACAGGCAAAATAAGATAGATATAGGATTCTTCCCTGTCCTTAATAAAACAAGGGGCTTTTGGGTTGATCATATAAATTGTGACTTCCTCATCATCTACCACGCGCAGCACATCCATAAGGAACTTTGGATTAAATCCAATCAGGATATCTTTCCCTTCTTTTTTGATATCGATCTCCTCCTTCATCGACCCGATATTGGAGTTGATACGAAGTTCCATAATGTCATCCGTAACGCCGACAATAATTGGTTTTTTTTCCGATTCCTTTATCAGTAGCGTTGAGCGGTCAATACAGTTAAAGAATTCCTTTTTGTTAATCACGATTTTTGTTTCGTAATCATTTGAAAGCATCTGGTTAATTTTGTAATACTCACCTTCAATCAGACGGGAAAGGACCAAAGTGTCCTCAAATTCAAATAGGATATGTTTATTTGTAAAGTAAAGAGTTACCTCATCCGACATCTCTCCGGAGAGGATTTTGCTTATTTCAACTAAGGTCTTACCTGGAACGATTACTTTGAAATTTCCATAATTTTCCTTTAATTTAATCTTTCGGATTGAAATGCGGTGTCCGTCCAGGGAAACAACCCGCATTTCATTGTCTGTTACTTCAAAAAGTTCCCCCGTCATAATTTTGTTGCTCTCGTTGTCTGAAATGGAAAATACGGTCTGGCGGATTACTTCCTTTAAGGTAAATTGGGAAAGTACAATTGCCTCTTGGCGTTCAATATGGGGCAGGGTGGGGAATTCATCTGCTGGTTTTCCTGCAATGTTAAATTTTGCCTTTTCACAGGTGATGGTCATTGTAAAATGGTCGTCGGTTTCTACTGTAACATCATTATCGGAAAGCTTGCGGATAATCTCTGAAAACACTTTGGCATTAATGGCGATCTGTTTATCCGTACCTATATCTAAAATTTCTCCGTCTACAATGGTTTCAATTGCCAGTTCCATGTCGTTGGATATAAGTTTGATACGATTTTCTGATACGTCAATTACCATACATTCTAGGATGGGAAGTGTGCTTTTTGAGGAAACTGCCCTTAACACAATGTTAACACTGTTGAGAAGTTCCGATTTTTTACAAATGATCTTCATGTTGTGTATAACTCCTTTCGGGAAAAAATAAGCAATATATATATAAAATATAATCTCGTCGTAGCAGTAGGGGGCGTTGATACGTGAATAACCCCGCAAAGGCAGACAGGCACTAGGTTTGGTCCAAAAACAAGATGTGGATGGGACTTCGGATGGATGGTTGAAGTTAAAAAACGGATTTGAACAGGTTAAAAGTTATCCATGGAAGTTCCACAGGAAAAAACAACTTATCAACAAGGACCGTGGATAAATATCGACGGATTGGGGATAAGGAGGTATTTTTTTTCATATCATGTTCTTAAATCTGCTTCACTTACTGTACGGGGTTAATCTTTTTTATTAATACATCAATCGTGTTCTTAATATTGTTTTTGTTGGTGGCTAGATCACTCTCAATCTTGTCGTAGCCATGTATGATTGTGGAATGGTCACGATTGCCCAAGAACTTGCCGATATCCGTAACGGAATTAGTCGTCAGTTTTTTGGAGAGGTACATCGCGATTTGTCTTGGATATGCAACATTACGGCTGCGGCTATTGGAATAGATATCGTTTTGCGTAATGTTAAAATGTTCTGCAACAATGTCCACAATATGGTCAACAGTAACAATTTTGTTTCCATCCGTCGAAATCGTATCCTTGAGTGCCTCCTGTGCCAGTTCAAGCGTAAGCTCCCTTTTTTGAAGGGAAGAAAAGGCATTGACACGGTTCAGGGAGCCTTCTAGGTCGCGGATATTGGATTTGACATTTTTCGCTATATAGTCAAGGATTTCGTCCGTTACCTTAACCGCCCCGATATCATCCCGGCGTTTTTGCAGGATTGCCATCCTAGTTTCATAGTCCGGCTGCTGGATATCCACAGTCAGACCCCAGTCAAACCTTGAGCGAAGCCTTTCTTCGAGCATGGCCATATCCCTAGGCGGCTTGTCCGATGAAATAACAATCTGCTTTTTGGCTTCATAAAGCGTGTTGAAGGTGTGGAAAAATTCTTCCTGCGTGCTTTCTTTTCCTATTATAAACTGGATATCGTCAATCAGCAGGACATCAACATTGCGGTATTTCCTGCGAAACTCCGTGGTAGGAGCTTCGTTGTTCTTGTTTGCATTATTCTTTGCACCAGCGCGGATGGATTCGATCAGTTCATTCGTAAAAATCTCGCTGGTAGTAAAGATAACTTTCGCCTTCGGGTTATGGTCAATAATGTAGCGCGCAATGGAATTCATCAAATGAGTTTTTCCAAGACCTGCCCCACCGTAAATAAACAGAGGATTGTAAGTTTCTGCTGGAGATTCTGCAACAGCAAGGGATGCGGCAAGTGCAAATTTGTTATTTGGACCTGGAACGAAAGTATCGAAAGTATATTTTGGGTTGAGGGAAGGAAATGGTTTTTCCTGTTCAAAACCCCTGCTTTTTGGCATAGCCGCTTCTTCTTCGCGCTTTTGTTGTTCTATTTGGCTGCTCAGCATAAATTCGAGATTATAAAATTTGTTTGTAAATTCTGCAATCGCAGTACTCAGGAAAGGCACATATTTCGTTTCAATATGCTTGATCCCAAGCTGTCCGACAAGCTGGTCGTCCACGCTGAATATAATTAAATCCCTGGAATCATCCACCTTATGTACTTTTAACGGCTGCAGCCACATGCGGTAGGAAACCGGAGATACATCATATTCCGTCCTGAGAAATTCCAGTATTTCGTCCCATTTTTCTTCCACTATTGTGCCCATAATCATTTCCCTTCTTGCATCATCGCATAATATCACACAGATACATGATATAACAAAATCCGAAATTTTGCAAGCAATAGTCAAAGTTTCTGGATTATATTGTGGATAAAATTCCGGTTCGAAGTGCCTTGTGGATAAAAATGGGGAAAAGTGGCATGGGGACTTAACATTTTTCATATACGTGGATAAAGTATAAGATTCGTGCACAGTCGTGAAATACTGCTAAATTATGACATAATCATTGATAAAAGGAAAAAATACACGAAGAATTAGCATGTTATCCACAAGTTATCAACAAATTGTGGATAAGTGAATAAGAACCGAATTTGAAAATTTTTCTTAGGAATCAAAGAAAAGGCTTGACTTACTTAAACTCCCCGGATATAATATAGAATGCTATTTCATCGAGAAGAGCGCGCTGGCGCGTTTATTTAAGGAGGTGTATATTATGAAAATGACATTCCAGCCAAAAAAGAGGTCGAGGGCAAAAGTCCATGGGTTCCGCAAGAGGATGAGTACGGCGAATGGAAGGAAGGTATTGGCAGCCAGGAGGGCTAAGGGAAGACATAAGATTTCTGCATAGGTCGCATTAAATGTGGCCTATCTTCTCTAAATGTAAATAAATGAAAATATTGGCCATCGAATGTGACGGAATTGAGAGGAAGTTTTTGTTAAATTCATTAAAGAACAATAATGAATTTGGATTTGTTTACAGAAATGGAAAATCCTACGCTAACAAATATTTGGTTATGTATGTAATGACAAATGGTTTGGATAAGAATCGAATTGGTATATCTGTAAGCAAGAAAGTTGGAAATAGCGTAGTAAGACACCGGGTAACCAGATTGATCCGGGAGAGTTACCGATTGGGTGAAGCTACATTTCATACTGGATACGACATAGTGGTTGTCGCAAGAGCGGGTGCAAAGGGAAAGAATTTTTCCGAGATTGATTCGGCGATGAAACATCTTGGAAAGCTGCATCGCATCATGGATGGGCAGATGGCAGGAAGAATCGAGCCAAAATGAAACATGTACTCATTTTTTTCGTTCGGATATACAGAAAATATATATCACCGTTAAAGGGTAGGCCAACATGCAGATATTTTCCTACCTGCTCGCAGTATGCGATTGAAGCATTGGAAAAATATGGTGCGGTCAAGGGCAGCTATTTGGCCCTAAGGAGAATCCTTCGTTGTCATCCTTTTCATAAAGGAGGCTATGACCCGCTACCATAGGTAATGCTTCAATTTTTTATTTCTTTCAAAGGAGGATTTTTCATTGAATCTTATGTTTTTGACCTCAGTCGGGGGGATTCTGAAGCCATTTGCATGGATTTTCGGAATTGTCATGAACGCAATCTATGAGTTCGTAAGTCTTATGAATATCCATAGTATTGCGGTATGTGTTATCATTTTTACATTTGTTACAAAAATGCTGATGCTGCCTCTGACCATCAAGCAGCAAAAATCGACGAAGCTTTCCTCGCAAATGAACCCTGAGATTATGAAAATCCAGGAGAAATATAAAGGGAAAAAAGACGAAGCTTCCATGCGCAAGCAGCAGGCGGAAATGCAGGCGGTCTATGAAAAATATGGGACAACGCCAATGTCCGGCTGTCTTCCTCTTTTAATTTCCTTTCCAATCATGCTTGCACTTTACCGGGTAATCTATGCGATCCCAGCTTATGTCAATGATATTTATGCCATGTATGGTACAATTGCAGACCAGATTATGGCAGTTCAGGGGTATGGTCAGGCCATGCTTTCCTTTGTCCAGGAAAACGGGATTATGGTAAGCAAATTAAAACCAGTAATTGATGTTGTAAGTGGTACTGACGGAATTACGTATAACTTGATCGGCATTACAAAGGACAACCTGGTTGATATTATGTACCAGTTTAATACGGACGCATGGGAAGCATTTAGGAATGTAAATCTAGCGGATGCAGCATCCTGGTTAAATAAGATTGATGTTACAAAAGTAATACAGAATTATAGTCTTGGTGTTTCTGTGGAATCCGTCCAGGCAGTTGATACTGCGGCTTTTGTAGCCCTGGTTCCGAATATACAGGAAACGGTAACAGAGATTATAAGTGTCAATAGTTTTCTTGGCGGTTTGAATATCTTAAATTCGCCTGGCTGGTCATTCCCAGGAATCATTATTCCTTTGCTCGCGGCATTATCGCAGTTTGTCCAAAGCAAAGTAGCAATGGCAGGGAATAAGCAGCAGAACAATGTGGACAATCCTGCGGCCCAAAGTATGAAGATGGTGAATTATGTAATGCCAATTATGTCCATGTTTTTCTGTGCAATGATTCCGATCTGTGTAGGGCTTTATTGGGTGGCCAGTGCGGTTTTTGGGACATTGCAGACAGTTTTTATCAACCGATATATGGATAAGGTGGATGTGGAAGAATTAATGGCAGCGAATGCTGCAAAAGCCGCGAAAAAGCGTGCAAAGAAGGGGATTACCACCGGCTCCCAAATGGCGGAGGTGGCAAAAACTTCTACAAAGTCCATCCAGGCAGAAGAAACAAAAAAATTTAATAATGCATATGATTATAAGAATAATGCGTCCTCCGGCAAAAATTCCAACAAGGGGGCAAGAGCGGGGGAATATAAGCGAAGCGATGTTTCTTACAGCGCAAGCAGTATTTCAGCCAATGCAAACTTGTTAAAAAATAACTATGAGAAACAGAAAAAGCAGGAAAATAGTTCGGAAAAAAATTCGGGGAATGAATGACGCAGTGCGAGGGGAGGCCTGCGCCAGGTAGGAAAGGGGTATAGAAATGGACGAATGGAAAGAATTTAGCGCCAGGACGGTGGAAGATGCGCTGACGGAAGCAAAGATCGCACTTGGGGCTACCTCGGAAAATCTTGATTATGAAGTAATTGAGAAAGAGTCGAAAGGATTTCTGGGGATTGGCAGCAAGCCTGCGAAAATCCGTGCCAGGAAGCTGATTTTGTCCGTGGAGGATGCTGCAAAAAATTTCCTTCAAAAAGTTTTTAAGGCAATGAATCTTGAGATCATGGTTGAAGTGGTATATGATAAACCGGAAGAAACCGTAAAGATAAACCTGGTCGGAAGCGAGATGGGTGTATTGATTGGCAAGCGGGGACAGACTCTTGATTCCCTGCAATACCTGACAAGCCTTGTGATTAATAAGAATTCGGAAGGTTACCTGAAAGTTAAATTGGATACAGAAAATTACAGGGAGCGCCGCAGGGAAACCCTGGAAAACCTAGCAAGAAATATTGCATCAAAAGTAAAACGTACAAGGAAACCGGTTTCGCTTGAACCGATGAATCCTTATGAAAGAAGAATTATCCATTCCGCGCTCCAGGCTGACCGTTATGTTGAAACGCACAGTGAGGGGGACGAGCCGTTCCGCAAGGTTGTGATTGCCCCAAAGAAGAACCTGCGTGAGTATGACAATAATAATGGCGGCTATCGTGGTGGTTACCGCAACCGTTACGAAAATGGCCGCTATGAAAATAACCGATATGAGAATGGTGGGGTAAAGAAGTATAGCAAAAAGGAATTCCATAAAAAATATGGTGGAAATACAAAAGATTACAGTACCGATTATAAAAAGGACTATGCTGCATACCTGGAGCAGAAAGCAGCAGCAAGGGCAGCGGCGGAGAGTGCAGAAGCTGCTCAAACAGCAACAGTGCAAAATAGTGAAACAGTTCCGATTAATAGGGTGGATACCAATATTGGAAATCCAACAAGTGAGAATTATGTAATGAATACAGAGGAATAAAGGTGAGTATAAAAGAATCAAGGAGAGTTAGTTTGGATTAGATGGATTGCAGGATAAGCATAGTATTTTGTTAAAAACTGTGTTTTTATTTGGCAGCAGGATGTAGGATAAGAGTTAGTATAGGTTTCCCGGCACAAAGAGGGCTGGGAAACCTTTTTTCGGATTTTTGGATATTGGGGTTTTGCAATTAGTTATTACTAAAAACGAAAGGAAATAAAAAATGGATAACGATACAATTGCTGCAATTGCAACGGGTTTAAGTAATGCCGGAATAAGTATTATACGAATTAGTGGAACGGAGGCTATTCAGATTGCAGATCGGCTTTTTTATGCAAAGAAAGAGAATTTTCATTTAAAGGAGGCAAAAAGCCATACATTGCATTATGGAATATTGAAGGAGAATCAAATTCCTTTGGATGAGGTACTGGTATCAGTTATGCGTTCACCAAATACTTATACCAGGGAGGATGTTGTGGAAATAAATTGTCATGGTGGAATTATTGTAACAAAAAAAGTTCTGGATGCGGTGATCCGATGTGGTGCCCGTTTAGCGGAACCGGGAGAGTTTACAAAGCGTGCATTTTTGAATGGAAGGATTGACCTGTCACAGGCGGAGGCTGTTATTGATATTATACAGGCGAAAAATAATATGGAATTGGAAAATTCGGTTCGCCAGTTAAATGGAAATATAAATAAAGAAATAATGCAATTAAGAGAACAGATATTATTGGATATGGCATTTATAGAGGCTGCTTTGGATGATCCAGAACATATCAGTTTGGACGGATTTACAGAAAAACTGGAAGAAAATTTATCAAATTGGAAGTACAGATTGAGAAAATTGTTAAGCACTGCAGAAAATGGAAGACGAATTAAGGAGGGATTGAGAACAGTAATTCTGGGAAAACCAAATACTGGAAAATCTTCCCTGTTAAATATGATTCTTGGAGAAAATCGTGCAATAGTAACAGATATTGCTGGTACTACAAGGGATACTTTGGAAGAGTATATTACTTTTAATGGGATACCGTTAAATATTGTGGATACAGCGGGAATTCGGTGGACAAAAGATGTTGTGGAACGGATCGGTGTGGATAAAGCAAGGCAGGCAGCAGTAGAAGCGGACCTTATTTTATTGGTGGTGGATTCCTCGGTGGCATTGGATGATGGGGATAAAGAGATTTTAAGGGAAGTAAAAGGCAAGAGAATAATAGTAATATTAAATAAGTCGGACTTGCCAGTCAAAGTAACAGAAACAGATATGAATTCCGTTTTAGCGCAGATCTGGTCAGATAACGGGAAAGCATCCTCTCTTTCTATGATAGAGGTTATCAGTATTTCTGCAAAGGAAGCTACGGGACTTGAAAAGCTAGAACAGAAGATAACGGAGATGTTTTTTGATGGGGAACTGGTTTTCCATGAAGATATTTGTGTTACAAATGCAAGACATCGGTACGCTCTGGAAAGGGCAGAAAAAAGTCTGGAACAGGTAATGGAAAGTATCAGAATGGGAATGTCTGAAGATTTTTATTCAATTGACCTGATGGATGCATACAGGGAGCTTGGGACAATTATCGGGGAAGAGGTGGACGAGGATCTGGTTAATACAATTTTCAAAGAATTTTGTATGGGGAAATAGGGAAATTATGAAATTTAATAATAAAAATCATTTATAGATTTTGTTTATAAGTAAAATAATATTATACTAATTATACTAAAATGATATTTTATATGTTAGAAAAGAAAATGTTTAAGTTCTGATTGGTTTGCCTGATAAAGAAGGCAGGGGAAAAAATTGAAAATATTAGTTTTCAATTTGTAAGTTTTGTGCTGCGCCAAAACTATGATTAGCAGTTCTTCCTAAAAACAGTCGCAGCATGGAGGTTAGATATGGATCAAAATATTATTTATGAAAAGTATGATGTTGCGGTTGTTGGTGCGGGTCATGCAGGTTGTGAAGCGGCACTAGCATGTGCAAGGTTGGGGTTGGAAACTATTATTTTTACGGTGAGTATGGATTCCATTGCAATGATGCCTTGTAATCCCAATATAGGTGGGACTTCGAAAGGGCATCTGGTTCGGGAAATTGATGCGCTCGGGGGAGAAATGGGCATAAATATTGATAAAACCTTTATTCAGTCGAAGATGTTAAATCGTTCGAAAGGACCTGCAGTCCATTCTCTACGGGCGCAGGCAGATAAGCAGGATTATAGCCGTGAAATGAGAAAGGTTTTGGAAAATACGGATCATCTGACTTTAAAGCAAGCAGAAGTAACGGAGATTATTACGGATGAGAACCGTATTACTGGAATAAAGATTCTTTCTGGAGGAATATTTCCCTGTCGGGCTGTTATACTCTGTACCGGTGTCTATTTAAAAGCTCGTTGTATTTGTGGGGAAATGAGCACATATACTGGTCCAAATGGCCTGCCAGCCGCAAATTATCTGACTGATTCCCTTGTGGCTCATGGAATTGAAATGTATCGGTTTAAAACGGGAACTCCTGCGCGTATTGATAAAAGATCGATTGATTTTTCAAAAATGGAGGAACAGTTCGGTGATGAACAAATAGTACCATTTTCTTTTACTAATAAACCGGAAGATATTGCAAGGGAACAGGTGTCTTGTTGGCTAACCTATACTAATGAAGAAACCCATGCAATTATAAGAGATAATATTTCACGTTCCCCATTATTTTCGGGAAGTATTAAGGGGACAGGCCCAAGATATTGTCCATCCATTGAAGATAAAGTGGTAAAGTTTGCGGACAAAGATCGGCATCAGGTATTTATTGAACCGGAGGGAAACTATACAAATGAAATGTATATTGCAGGTATGTCGAGCAGTCTGCCTGAGGATGTACAGGTTCGTATGTACCGTTCCGTACCTGGTTTGGAACATGCGAATATTGTCAGAAATGCCTATGCGATTGAGTATGATTGTATTAATCCGATGCAATTAAAACCTACACTAGAGTTTAAATCAATTGACGGATTATTTTCCGGCGGCCAATTTAATGGTAGTTCCGGATATGAAGAAGCTGCAGCACAGGGATTGGTTGCAGGGATTAATGCTGCTATGAAATTACTTGGGAGAGAACAAATAGTAATAGATCGTTCCCTGGGGTATATCGGAGTCCTGATCGATGACCTGGTAACAAAGGAAACACATGAACCTTATCGTATGATGACATCCCGTGCAGAGTATAGGTTAATCCTGCGCCAGGATAATGCTGATTTACGTCTTACCAAATTGGGTTATCAAGTAGGTTTGATTGACAGAATACGCTATGATAAGCTAATTAAAAAAGAGCAAATGATTGCTGATGAGGAAGAAAGGCTTCTACATACGATGGTTGGTGCTACGGAGAAAATACAGGAATTTTTAAGATTACTGGGAAGTTCAGGTTTAAGCAGCGGGTGTTCCTTAGGAGATTTGCTTAAGCGTCCAGAAATCACGTATAAGATGCTGGAGCCGATTGATCCTGAAAGAAAACCCCTTCCGGAGGATGTGGTTACTGAAGTGGAGATTAATATAAAATATGATGGTTATATTAGGCGACAGTTACGGCAAATAGAACAGTTTAAAAAAATGGAAGAAAAAAAGATACCGGAGGAACTGGACTATAATGAAGTACCTTCCCTTCGAATTGAAGCAAGACAGAAACTTGCAAAAATAAGACCGGTAAATATGGGACAGGCTTCAAGAATATCAGGGGTTTCACCAGCGGATTTGTCTGTTTTGATGGTTTATATGGAACATTATAAATTTAAAGGGTGTAATACGAAATTGAATAAGGAAAAAGGTGAAGAAGTTGATAAAGAAAATGGCGGAGAAAGTGATAAGGAAACTAAGTGATAGAGAAAGCGATAAAGAAATGGATAAAGGGAATTGATGAGGAAAGTGATAGGGAAATTAAATGATAGAGAAAGCGGTAAAGAAATGGATAAAAGGGAAAGTTGGGAAAAGTGAAAAGGGTACTAAGTGATGGAGAAAACGGTAAGGAAATGAATAAAGGAAATGATGAGGAAAGTGATAAGGAAATTAAATGATAGAGAAAGCGGTAAAGAAATGGATAAAGGGGAAAGTTGGGAAAAGTGAAAAGTTACTAAGTGATGGAGAAAACGGTAAGGAAATGAGTAAAGGGAATCGTTGGGGAAAGGAGCAAGATTAAGAGAGAGTGATAAAGAAATGGATAAAAGGAACAGGCGGGAAAGTGATAAGGGTATTAAGAGATAAAGAGATGGATAAGGGAACCGTTGAGAAAAGTGATAAGAGTACGAAGTGATAGAAAAAACGATAAAAAAATGAATAAAGGAATCGTTGGGAAAAGGAACAAGAGTTATAGAAAGTGATAAAGTAATGGATAAAAGGAATAGGAAGGAATAGGTGGGAAAGTGATAGGGGTACTAAGTGATAGAGAAAACGGTAAGGCAATGGATAAGGGAACATATGATAAAGAAACTGATAAAGGAAACGGGTGAAGAAAGTTACAGAGAAACTGATAATGAAATAGGTGAAGAAAATAACAAAGAATCTATGCGATAGAGAAATTGGTAAAGAATCTAAGAAATAATAGGGCGAGAAAGCTTGAAGAAAATAAGGTGCGTTGCAAGTTAAAATATTTTTTGAGTCGAAAGGAGTGTTTTTAGTGAGAGATAATCAGATTTTTGTAACAGGTTTAAAAGATTTGGATATAGAATTGACAAAAGAGCAGTTGCAGCAATTTGAAGATTATTATGAATTGTTAATTGAATGGAATAAAGTTATGAATCTTACTGCAATTACTGAGTACAATGAGGTAATTATAAAGCATTTTGTGGATAGTTTATCATTGGTGAAAATTGAAGATGTTTCACATGAAACATATAAAAAACTGATTTCAGATAAAAAATTATTAGATCTTGGAACAGGTGCAGGTTTTCCAGGTATTCCACTTAAGATCGCTTTTCCGGAATTGGATATAGTATTATTAGATTCTCTTAAAAAACGGATCAGATTTTTAGATGAAGTCATTAATCGACTGAACTTGAAAAAGATATGTGCAATTCATGGACGGGCGGAAGAAGTTAGCCGTAAAGAGGAGTTTAGAGAAAAATATGATTTTTGCGTTTCGCGCGCAGTTGCAAGGTTAGTTACACTTTCTGAGTATTGTATTCCATTTGTAAAGAAGGGAGGTTTTTTTGTTTCTTATAAGTCAGGAAAAGTAGAAGAAGAGTTACTGGAAGCAGAATATGCAATAAGGCAACTGGGAGGAAAGTGCGCTGGAAAGATTTCATTTGAATTGCCGGGAACAAATATGGAAAGAAGTTTAGTTTTAATTAGAAAATGTCTGGAAACTCCAGTCAAATACCCACGAGCAGGGGGAAAGCCAAATAGTAAGCCATTGATTAATTATGGTGTGAAATAGAGAGTTTGTATAATTGATAAAATATTATAAGTGAATTGAATTTTCTTTTACGAAGTTATGATATTTTGGGTGTGATATAAAAACATAATAGCTGATGCATAATAGAAACTATGAACTAGCAATTTACTGATTTTTTAAAGGTAAAGGGCTTCCTGTTTATAAGAATCATTGGTTTAAAGAAACTATATTTTTTTAATTTTGCAACCAACTTGAAAGGCTTACCTACGATCTCAACAGATTTTAAATTTGGGTAGTCCCTGCCCTATAACGGTTGATATACAAATGAATTTTTATAAAAATGAGAAAGTTCAAAAGAAAAAGTACCACATGAAACAATTTAGCCATAGTAAGAAGTCAAATAGACAATAAAAAGGATGGAGAGTTAGATAATAAATGAGGGTGAGTAACTAACAATAATTATAAAGTTTATAAGAAAACAAAAGAATTATAAAGTCAAAAAGAGAAAGTTTCACATGAAACAATTAGTCATAGTT